>CACHJL010000001.1 GCA_902580135.1 uncultured Pelagibacteraceae bacterium
TATTATCCATGTAAACTCTAATCTCAGGAAATTTTGCAAAATATGCATCTAAAAACTCTTCTGCTTCATAATTAGAAACATTAATCTGTTTTGCTAAGCCGTACTGTGAGATACCATAAATTATCCCAAAATTTATCGCTTTAGCTTTTCTTCGATGATCCTGATCAACCTTTTTTATATCAATATTAAAAATCTGACTTGCGGTTAAAGAATGTATATCCTCATTATTTTTAAAAGCTTTTTTAAGTTCTTTAACTTCAGCAAGATCTGCTAAAATTCTCATTTCAATTTGATTATAATCAGCAGATATTAATAAGTGATCTTCTTTAGCAGTAAAAGCTTTTCTAATATCTTTACCATCTTCTGATTTAATGGGAATATTTTGCAAATTAGGATCACTTGATGCCAATCTACCTGTTGTAGTGGCTGCTAATAAAAATGATGTATGCACTCTTTTAGTCTGAGGATTAATATGTTCAGGCAATGCATCTGAATAGGTATTCTTTAATTTTGAAACTTGTCTCCAATCTAAAACTAACTTTGGAAATTTATGTCCTTTAAACGCTAAATCCTCTAAGACACTTGCACTTGTTGCAAAGCTTCCTTTTTTAGTTTTTTTTAATCCTGCAATCTTAAGATCATTATAGATTATTTCTCCCAATTGTTTTGGAGACGCGATATTAAATTCCTTTTTAGAGATCTTGAAGATTTCTTTTTCTAGATTTTTAATTTTTTTTTCAAATTTCAAAGATAGTGATTTTAAAAATTTACTATCAACTTCAACCCCTTCCATTTCCATAAAAGCAAGAATTTTTATTAATGGTTTTTCAAATATTTCGTAGATATTGATCATCTTTTCTAATTTTAAATTCTTAATAAATTTTTTATATAATCTAAAAGTAATATCTGCATCTTCTGCAGCATAATCTTTGGCTTTATCAATCTCTACTTCTCTAAAATTGATTTGTTTTTTTCCAGTACCAACTATTTCTTTAAATGAAATAGTTTTATGTCCTAAATGAATTTCTGATAATGTATCCATATTGTGTCTATTTTTTCCTGCATCTAAAACATACGACATCAGCATAGTATCCTCCATTGAAGAAATATTTATTCCATGTTTGAATAAAACTATAAAATCAAATTTTATATTCTGACCAATTTTTTTAACACTAGGATCTTCTAACAACGGTTTTAGTTTTTTAATAACAATGTCTTTATTAATACATTTAGAAGAATTATGACCAATTGGGATATAACAAGCTTTACCAACTTTTGAACAAAGGGAAATTCCAACTAAATCAGCTTGGTGGGGGTCTAAAGAGCTTGTTTCTGTATCAATAGCAACTTCACCTGATTCTTCTGCTTCCTGGATCCATAGATCTATTTGTTTTGGATCTGTGATTAAATAATAATTTTTATTATTAATTGGTTTTTGGTTTTCTAATACTTTTGATTCTGTTCCTGAACTTGATAATTTAGGTTCACCATATGCTGAAATTACAGAACTTAATAATCTATTAAATTCCATTTCTCTTAAAAATTTATATAATTTATCTTTATCTATATCTTTTAAAATAAATTCACTCAAATCTCTTTTAATTGGAGAGTCATGCTTCAACGTAACAAGTTTCTTGCTTATCAATGCCTTTTCTTTATTTGCTATAAGTGTTTCTCTTCTTTTATTTTGTTTAATTTCGTGAGCAAATTTTAAAAGCTTTTCTAAAGTTCCATATTTATTGATTAATTCAGCTGCAGTTTTTATACCTATTCCTGGAACTCCTGGAACATTATCGCTACTGTCTCCTGCAAGAGATTGAACATCAATTACTTTTGAGGCATCAACTCCGAACTTATTCATTATATCATCCTCTGAAATAAATTTATTTTTCATAGGATCAAAAATTCGAACACCTTTTCTGTAAAGTTGCATCAAGTCTTTATCTGAAGAAACTATTGTAACTTTTGCACCTTGTTTAAGAATTTTTTCTACATAAGTTGCAATTAAATCATCTGCCTCATAGTTTTGAAGATCAACTGAGGGTAAATTAAATGCTAATACAGATTTTCTAATATACTCAAACTGAGGAGCTAAATCATCGGGAGCTTCTGATCGATTAGCTTTATAATCGCTGTAAATTTCATTTCTAAATGTTTGTCTAGCTGAATCAAAAATTACTGCAAAATGAGTTGGTTTTTGCAAGTTTTGATTTGATTTTGAATCTTCTAAAAGTTTGAAGAGCATGCTGCAAAATCCACTCACTGCACCAGTTGGAAGTCCATCGCTTTTTCTAGTTAATGGTGGCAAAGCATAATATGCTCTAAAAATATATCCTGATCCATCTATCAAATAAAAGTGATCAGTTTTTTTTATTTTACTCATATAATAATGTTATCTTATTTCTCTCAATGTTATAAATGTATAAATATATATGGAAAAAAAAAACGTAGTAGATGTTAAAAACTTAAAAAAAACATATTCAAAAAAAGGGGCAAATCTTATTGAGGCATTAAAAAGTTTAAACTTAGAAGTGAAACAAGGCGAAATTTTTGGATTGTTAGGACCAAACGGAGCTGGCAAAAGCACATTTATCAATATACTAGGAGGATCTGTTATAAAAAGCGAAGGTAGTGTAAATGTTTGGGGTTTTGATTTAGATAGAAATCCTAGGCAAGTAAGAGCATCTATTGGAATAGTTCCTCAAGAAGTAAATGTTGACCCATTTTTTAGTCCTAAAAATTTATTAGAATTACAGGCAGGATTATATGGGGTTAAAAAAAAAGATAGAATAACTGATACAATTTTGAAATTAGTATCTTTAGAAAAACAAGCAAATAGTTATTCAAGGAGCTTATCAGGTGGAATGAAAAGAAGGTTAATGGTAGCAAAAGCTATGGTTCATCAACCTCCAATAATAATATTAGACGAACCAACAGCTGGGGTTGACGTAGACCTAAGGCAAAAATTATGGGAAAATGTAAGATCATTAAATGAAAAAGGCGTTACAATTATACTTACAACTCATTATTTAGAAGAGGCAGAAAAAATGTGTCATAGAATAGGAATTTTAAGTCATGGCGAATTGGTAGCTTTGGATACAACAAAAAATCTTTTAAATAAAATTCAAACAAAAATTGTCAACTTTATTACAGATAAAAAACCAAATATTAATGAAAATGATTTAAAATCATTAAAAATTATTTCTAATGAAAATGGTAAATTATGTGTTTCTTATGAAAAGAGTAAAATTAACATTGACCAAATAATTAATTATTTAACTGCTCAAAACATAAAGATATTTGATATTTCAACTGTTGATGGTGATTTAGAAGACGTATTCTTAAGGTTAACAAAAAACTAGATTAATTATTTTTTAAGATGTAAAATAAAACTTATGGAACTCGTAAAAACTATATCGAATAATAAAATAATTAAAATTTTTTTAATTTCTCTTTTAGGATCAATTTTATTAACTATTTCTGCAAAAATTAAAATTCCTTTTTATCCTGTGCCGATGACAATGCAAACTTTTGTTGTATTATTTTTAGGTATTTCTTTTGGTTACAAGGTTGGGGTAACAACAATTTTTTTATATCTACTAGAGGGTATTGCTGGTTTGCCAGTATTTTCTAATTCTCCAGAAAAAGGAATAGGTATTGCCTATTTTGTTGGACCTACAATGGGTTATTTAATAGGATTTATATTTGCATGTTTTCTTGCAGGTTATTTTAAATATAATTCAAATTATTTAATTAATTTTTTAAAAATTTTAGTATCTACATCAATTATATATTTTTTTGGGGTAATTTGGTTAGGAACTTTAATAGGTTGGGATAAACCAATACTACAGCTTGGTGTCTTCCCTTTCTTGTTAGCAGAGTTATTTAAAATATTACTATTGACTTTATTAGTAAAAAAAATTGTCAAATTTAGAAAATTTATCTAGGAGATCTTTTAGATAATATTCGCTGCAAGGTTCTTCTATGCATCTTTAGGCGTCTGGCAGTCTCAGAAACATTTCTATTACACAACTCAAACACTCTATGTATATGCTCCCATTTCACTCTATCAGCTGACATAGGGTTATCTGGGGGCGAAGCTTTTTTATTTGGATCTGCTAGAAGTGCTTTTTCTACATCATCAGCATCAGCTGGTTTTGCAAGATAATCAATTGCGCCTTCTTTAATGGCAGCAACAGCTGTTGGAATATTTCCGTATCCTGTTAGCATTATTATTCTGCTATTGGGATTATTTGTTTGTATCTCTTTTACTACCTCAAGCCCATTTCCATCATTTAATCTTAAATCTACAACTGCAAAAGCAGGTTTTTTCGATTTTACAGATTCAATTCCTACTTTTACACTTTCTGCTTGTGAAACTCGAAAACCTTTCTTTTCCATAGCTCTAGATAATCTCTCCCTAAATGGATTGTCGTCATCTACTATCAATAGCGAATTATCCTTAAATTCACTTATTTTTTTTGTGTTTTGAACGTCAGTCATCATTGTCTATATATGGAAACGTTTTTCTTTATTTCAATGATATTATTTACTTTACTTTAGTTAACATATCCCATAAATGCTGAATTTATATAGAAATTGCATAGCGGATATGCGGTTTTTTTTGTTAAATTTTTTTTGAGGTACAAAATGGAAAAATTTAAATCAGTTGATGAATTAGTAAAACAACTGAAACCTACAGAACCAGTTTATTGTATTAGACGAAAATCAATACAATTATCTTCGAAATATTTTATTAACAAATTTCCAGGCAAAATTCTTTATGCTGTTAAAACTAATCCACATCCAATCGTACTACAAACAATTATTGAAAGTGGAATTATCAATTTTGACGTAGCCTCAATTAAAGAGATCAAGACAGTTAAAAAAATAAATCCAAATGCTATCTGCTCTTATATGCATACTGTTAAAAGTAGAGAAAATATACATGAGGCTTATTTTAAATATGGAATAAAAGCATATTCATTAGATACCAAAGATGAGTTAATAAAAATTATTGAAAGTACAAATGAAGCAAAAGATTTAGAATTGTTTGTAAGAGTAGCAGTTTCAAATGAACATGCAGAAATAGACCTATCAAAAAAATTTGGAGCAATTACATCAGAGGCTTCTGCATTATTAAGGCTAGCAAAGCAATATGCTAAAAAAATAGGATTAAGTTTTCATGTTGGTTCACAGTGTATGCACCCAATATCTTACAGTAAAGGAATTGCTGAAATTGGAAATATTATTAAAAAAACAAAAATTATACCAGATGTAATAAATATAGGGGGTGGTTTTCCAACTATATATCCTGACTTAATTCCACAGTCACTTGATAATTACTTTAAAGAAATTAATAATGCATTATCAAATTTAAAATTAAAAAAACTTCCAGAAATTATTTGTGAACCGGGAAGAGCTATAGTTGCAGAAAGTGGTTCAACGATAGTAAGAGTAAATTTAAGAAAAAAACAAAAATTATACATTAACGATGGGACTTATGGAACGCTTTTTGATGCAGGAGTACCAAATATAGTTTATCCTTCGAAAATTATTAAAAGTGGAAAATCTATTTCAAAAAAATTAACTTCATTTGATTTCTATGGACCTACATGTGATAGCATGGATTATATGAAAGGACCTTTTATTTTGCCGAACAACTTAAAAGAAAATGATTATATTGAATTAGGTCAATTGGGTGCTTATGGCTTAACTTTTAGAACTGAATTTAATGGTTTTTTTTCAAATAATATATTTGAAGTAGAAGACAATCCGATCATGACAATGTATGGCAGAGAAACTAATAAAGAGTTTCTTGTTGCTTAATGTCGGACAAAAAAAATTTATTCCATAATAAAAAAAAAGATTTCTTAAACAAAGAAGTGGAGCATATAGACATTACTTCTTTTGATTCAAGAAGCATAATCTCTTCGATGGAAAAAATGTCCTTTGTTTCAAGAGAAACTGCAAATGCAGCTAATATCTATAATGAGATGATAAAAGATAAAGATTGTACTATTTTTTTAACTTTAGCTGGCTCTACTTCAGCTGCAGGATGCATGCATATCTATAGAGATATGATTAAATATAATATGGTTGATGCAATTGTAGCTACAGGAGCATCTATAATTGATATGGACTTTTTTGAAGCTCTTGGATTCAAACATTACCAAGGATCTCAATTTCAAAATGACTCTGAATTAAGAGAAAACTATATAGACAGAATCTACGATACTTATATTGATGAAAATGAATTACAAATGTGTGATAAAATAATTGGGGAAATCGCAGATAATTTAGAACCAAAAAGTTATACATCTAGAGAATTTATTAATGAAATAGGAAAATATTTAAAATCAAATGCTAAAAAGAGTGGATCTTTAATTGAAATGGCACATGATAATAATGTCCCAATTTTTTGTCCTGCCTTTACAGACTCTAGCGCTGGTTTTGGATTAGTAATGCATCAAGAAAGAAATCCAAAAAAACATATTACTATAGATTCAATTAGAGAATTTCGTGAATTAACTGAAATAAAAATAAAATCTAAAGGATCAGGATTATTTATGATTGGTGGTGGTGTGCCAAAAAATTTTATTCAAGATACTGTTATATGTGCTGAACTATTAGGAAAAGAAGTTGATATGCACAAATATGCTGTACAAATTACAGTTGCCGATTCAAGAGATGGTGCTTGTAGTAGTTCGACTTTAAAAGAAGCAAGTTCATGGGGTAAAGTAGATATTACAAAAGAGCAAATGGTTTTTGCTGAAGCGACTAGTGTTCTTCCTTTAATTATAAGTGATGCTTATCATAGAGCTGAATGGAAAAAAAGAGAAAGAAAAAATTTTTCAAATTTATTTGAATAAAAAATATAATAATTATTGATAATGAAAATTCCACTATATCAAGTTGATGCATTTACTTCCAAAATTTTTACTGGAAATCCTGCAGCTGTATGCCCTTTAGAAGATTGGATTGATGATGATATAATGCAAAAAATTGCGCAAGAGAATAATTTATCAGAAACTGCATTTTTTATAAAAAACAAAAGTGAATTTAATATTCGGTGGTTTACACCTATCTCTGAATTAGATTTAGCTGGACATCCAACTCTTGCTACTGCCCATGTAATTTTACAAGAACTTGGCCTTAATCTAAATGAAATAATATTTCATACAAAAATTAAAGATACACTAAAAGTAACCTACAATAAAAATTTATATATAATGGATTTTCCTTCTAGAAATCCTGAAATTGAAAATAATTTTGATAAAGTGGCTGATGCTCTTGGCAAAAGACCTAAAGAATTATATCGCCATAGAGACGCTGTTGCAGTTTTTGAAAATGAAGAAGATATAAAAAATATCTCTCCAAACATGGAAAAGCTTAGAAAGTTGGATTATGCTGCAGTAATTATTACATCACCTGGTGAAAAAGTTGATTTTGTATCAAGAAATTTTGCACCAAAATTGGGTATACCAGAAGATCCTGTTACTGGTTCAGCACATTGTGAACTTATTCCTTATTGGTCGAAAAAGTTAAAAAAAAAAGAGCTTCTAGCTCGTCAAATCTCAGAAAGAGGTGGGGAACTTTATTGTACAGATAATGATGAAAGAGTTACAATTGGAGGTAAGGCAGTTACATTTTTAAGAGGTGAAATTGAAATATAATATGAATGAAAGCTTAAAATTTTTGTCAAATAAAAAGGGATTTTTGGGAATTGATAATAAATTTAACTTCAAAGAAAAAGTTATTGTAATACCTTTTGGACTTGAAAAAACAGTTAGTTATGGTGGTGGCACCAAAAATGGACCAAAAGAAATTATTAAGGCATCCCATCAAGTAGAACTTTACGATGAAGAATTAAATTGTGAACCGTTTAAAAAAATTGGAATAAAAACTCTTAAACCATTTAAAATCGATAAAAATATCAATAAAGCTCTGGAGAAAATGTCTAAAATTAACGATAGTATTTTAAAAAAAAATATATTTCCTTTAACTTTAGGAGGAGAACATTCTATTACGCCAGGATGTATTGCTCCATTTGCAAAAAAATATAAAAATCTATGTATTTTACATTTTGATGCTCATGCTGATTTGAGAGAAAGTTATAATGGAGAAAAGTACTCACATGCATCAGCTATTAGAAGATGTTTAGATTATAAAAATGTATCGCTAATATCTTTTGGAATAAGAAATATATCTAAAAGTGAGATCCCATTTTTAAAGAAGAATAAATCAAGAATTAATATTTTTTGGGCAAAAGATAAACTTCAATGGAATTTCAATACTTTTAAAAAATTAATAAAGAATAAAACAGTATATCTTACATTTGATGTTGATGGTTTAGATAGCAGTATAATGCCCGCAACAGGAACACCTGAACCAGGAGGATTACTATGGGACGAGACTTTAGAAATTATAAAAATTGCAATGAAAAATTCAAAAGTGGTTGGAGCTGATATAAATGAGCTTGCTCCAATAAAAGGATTTAATTCATATAATTTTTTGGTAGCTAAATTAGCTTATAAAATTTTATCTTATAAATTTTTATACTAAGTAGCAGGTTTAAAAGTATTTAATAATAATCTAAAAGGTATCAGCATAACTAAAGCAACAAACAGTTTAACTCCTAGATCACCTAAAGATAGGGTCAACCAGGGAACACTTGTGCCAGCAAAGGATATTGAGAAGAATAAAAAAGTATCTACAACAGAGCCAAAAATAGATGAAGCCAAAGGCGCAACAAACCATTTATTTTTTCTTAATCTATCAAATATTTGTATATCAAGTAATTGGGCTATTAAAAATGCTGATCCTGAACCAACTGCAATTCTCATTGAAATCAAATCTGAGTAATTTGTTGAAAAGAATAACGTAAAAGAAATACCTATTACAAAACCTAAATAAACAACTTTGCGAGCTATAATCTTTCCATATGATCTATTAGCCAAATCAGTTATTAAAAATGCTATAGGATAACTAAATGCGCCATAAGTTAATATTTCATTTAATCCATAATAATTAATGGGAAATTGAACTAAAAAATTTGATGATAGAACAACTACTCCCATAAAAAATGAGAGTAATAAAAGTGGTCTATTCATTATGCTGATTTGCTAATTAATGATTTTTTGAGTTTTTTTAATCTTGAAGATAAGTCTCTAGCTTTTACTGATTTAAGAAATTCATCAAAACTACCTTTTTTGTCGACCGATCTAACTCCTGCATTTGATACAGTAAGTTTTAAACTTTTTCTTAATATCTCACTTTTAAATTTTACTTTTTTTAAGTTCGGCAAAAATCTTCTTTTGGTTTTATTGTTAGCATGACTAACGTTGTGACCCTTAAGAGGTATTTTTCCTGTAAGTTCGCATTTCTTAGACATAAAATATGTGACTGTATAAGATCTAAGATCTAGATCGTCAAGATCAATTTTTTGTTCCTATTATTTCAGAAACATTTTTTATTCCTTGATTTTTCAGCAAATCATTTAATTCATTGATAATTTCTACAGCAATATTTGGTCCTTTATAAACCATTCCGGTATATAGCTGAACTAAACTAGCTCCATTTAATATTTTTTCTAAAGCACTTTTTCCAGAGTCAACGCCCCCTACTCCAATTATTTTAATACTTTTTCCAAATGCTTTATAAAAAATTTTAATTAGTTCATTTGATCTTGACTCAATTGGTTTTCCTGAAAGTCCACCTTTTTCTAATTTATTTATATTGTTTAAACTTTCTCTATTTCTATCAGTTGTATTTGAAATGATCGCAATATCTATAGAATATTTTCTTAAAATTTCAGATAAAGTATCAACTTCATTATTTTCTATATCTGGTGATATTTTTACTGCTATTGGAATATGAGATTTTAACTTAATTTTTTCTTTTTGAATTGCATCCAACAATTCTTCTAGTTCATTTTTATTATGAAAATCTCTTAAGTTTTCTGTATTTGGAGATGAAATATTTATTGTTATATAATCACCAAGATTATAAAATTTTCTAAAACATTTTAAATAGTCATCTACTCTATTTTTTGTATCTTTATTTGGTCCAATATTTATTCCTAAAAAACCATTTGATAAATCTTTTCTGATTCTAGAGCTAATTTCATCTGATCCAGAATTATTGAAACCCAATCTATTAATTAAAGCATCATCTTCCTCCAATCTAAAAACTCTTGGTTTTGGGTTTCCATATTGGGCCTCAGGAGTAATTGTTCCAACCTCAACAAAACCAAATCCTAGATTAAATAAAGGATTATAGACCTCTGCATTTTTATCAAATCCAGCAGCCACACCTATTGGGTTTTTAATATCTTTCCCAAAGATTTTAGTTTTTAAAATAGATTTCTGTTTAACTTTATTTGATGGTATTAAATTTGATTTTAATGCTTTAATTGCTAAAGAGTGCGCAACTTCAGGGCTAAATTTAAATATTAAAGGTCTTATTTTTTTAAACATTATTTAATTTATTTTTTATAAGTTCTTTAGTTTCATTAACTCCAAAAAAACTAATAAAAAAACCCATTCTAGGGCCATTTTTTTCTCCAAATACAACCTCATAAATTAATTTAAACCAATCTCTTAAATTTTCTTTGTAACCATTTTCTTTTCCAACGCTGTATATATTTGTCTGAATATCCTCTGGTTGCATATTATCATCACAATTTTCTAGAACTTTAATTAATGCTTCTAAGGCATTTTTTTCTTCTTTATTTGGTTTCTTGTATATTTTTTTTGATTTTATTACATCATTAAAATATTTAATTGCATATCCAATTAATTTATCAAATATAGGGTAATCTTTTTCAGAAATATTTTTTTTATATTTTCTTACAAATTTCCATAACAGTTCCTTGGTGTCAGCATTGCTTGTTTCAACAAGATTTAGCAACATAGAAAAAGGCATAACAGAATTTTCGTTTGGCACTTCTCCATTATGAACATGCCATACAGGATTTAACAGCAATTGTAATTCATTTTGACTTTTTCCCCTTTCAATAAAATCGAGATATTCATCAACAGCTTTTGGAACTATTTCTTTATAAAGTTTTTTTGCACGCTTTGGATTTTGATACATAAAAAGTGATAAACTTTCTGGTGAAGCATATTCCAGCCACTCGTCAATGGTTATTCCATTTCCTTTGGATTTAGATATTTTTTCACCTTTTTCATCTAAAAATAGTTCATAAGCAAAGCCTGATGGGTTAGATTTCCCTAGTAGTTTTATAATTTTAGTTGATAAGATTGCGCTTTCGATAAGATCTTTACCATACATTTCAAAATCAACATCAAGTGCATACCATCTCATCGCCCAATCAACTTTCCATTGTAACTTACAATTTCCATCTAATATACTTTTCTCTAATTTATTACCTTTATTGTCAAAAATAATTTTAGAATTATCTTCATCTATCTCCACGATAGGTATTTCTAAAACAGCTCCTGTATCTGGACAAATTGGCAGAAAAGGAGAATATGTTTTTTGCCTTTCTTTTCCAAGCGTTGGGATAATTATATTCATTATTCCTTGATAATTTTTTAATATATGTTTTAAAGCGGAATTAAAATATCCAGATTTATAAAGCTCTGTTGAGCTTTTAAAAGTATATTTGAAACTAAATTTATTTAAAAATTTTTTTAACATTTCATTATTGTGTTCTCCAAAACTTTTATACTTTTCAAAAGGGTCTGGAACTTGAGTTAAGGGTTTGTGTAGATTATTTTCTAACTTATCTTTATTTGGAACATTTCCAGGAACTTTTCTTAATCCATCCATATCATCAGAAAATGTTATAATTTCTTTTGGTAGATCGGTAAGTTGGTTAAGAGCGTTAACAATCATCGATGTTCTGGCAACTTCACCAAAAGTTCCTATGTGAGGTAGACCGCTGGGACCATAACCAGTTTGAAGTGTTATTTTGCCTTTAGCTTCAATATTTTTTTTTCTCTCTTTGAGAATTTTTTTAGCTTCTACAAAGGGCCAAGCATTTGTTTTTTCTATATTAGCTTTATCTATCACAACAATGTAAACAACTTATAAAATAACGTTTTTTATAACTCTTATAGAGTTGAAATTTATTTACCATAAAATAATGTCCATTGAAAATGTCCAATTATAAAACTGTTTTTTTTACATTAGGAGTTTTGCAAATTATCTTAGGGCTATCAATGATAGTGCCTATTTTGGCTCAATTTTTTTATAATCAATTAGACTCGGGGTTTATAAGTTCTGGAGTAATTACAATAATTTTTGGTGTATTATTTTTTTTATCTAATCTTGATCACAATAAAAAACTTAGTTTGCCGCAAGCTTTTCTCCTTACAGCTCTATCTTGGTTAAATATTGCAATATTTGGATCACTTCCATTTATATTTTCCAGCATAGAATTGAGTCTTACTGATGCATTTTTTGAAAGTATGTCAGGTATAACAACAACTGGATCAACAATAATTACTAATCTTAATGAAACACCAAAAGCAATTTTATTATGGCGAGCAATGCTACAATGGCTTGGTGGGATAGGAATTATCGTAATGGCAATAACATTAATGCCAATTATGAATATTGGTGGGATGCAATTATTTGTAATTTCAACAAGCAATACTCCAGAAAAAGTATTACCAAAATCTAAAGAAATTTCTATTAGATTAATTTTAGTTTATATTGCTCTGACCGGTGCTTGTGCATTATTTTACAAAATTTTTGGAATGGGTTTTTTTGATAGTATTGTACACTCCATGACAACTATAGCAACTGGAGGATTTTCAAATTACAATGAGTCAATTGGTTATTTTGATAGTGCATTAATTGAATTTACATCAATGGTATTTATTATTTTGGGAAGCTTACCATTTATTGCATATATTAAATATTTAAATGGAGATAAAAAAATATTTTTAAACGATGCTCAAATAAAAACTTTTTTTAAAATAATTATATTTTCTGTTGTTTTAATGTTTGTTTATTTATCAATTAAAAATCAAAGTATATTTCAATTAAATTTTAGAGAGATTACTTTTAATGTAATTTCTATTCTGACTGGAACAGGATATGTTACGCAAAATTTTAGCGAATGGGGCTCTTTTCCGCTAATGTATTTTCTAATATTAATGTTTATAGGAGGGTGTGCGGGCTCAACTGCATGTGGTATAAAAATATTTAGAGTACAAATTTTGTATCAATTTATAACTAATCAATTAAAAAAAATAATTTATCCAAGAGGAATATTTCTGGTTAAGTATGAAAAAAATAATATTGATGAAAAATTTATGTCTTCAATAATTTCATTTATTTTTTTGTATATATTTATTTTTTTTATAGTTACTGCTTTATTATCAATTAATGGATTAGATTTTATTACTGCTATATCTGCTGCAGCTACATCCATATCAAATGTTGGTCCAGGTTTGGGTGAAATTATTGGTCCAAATGGAAATTTTGCTGAATTAACTGATTTTTCTAAGTGGATTTTAAGTATTGTAATGATTTTAGGTAGATTAGAATTGTTTGCTGTATTAGTATTGTTTATACCATCTTTTTGGAGAAAATATTGATGAATGAAAAAACGCATAGCTGGGTAAATTCATTGTTAGTTTACAAAGATATAAGAATGTTAAGAATTTTACTTCTTGGTGCTATAAGTGGATTCCCGTGGGTATTAATAGCAAGTAGTTTAAGTTTATGGTTAAAAGAGGAAGGACTTAGTAGATCAACTATTGGATGGGCAGGTTTAATATTTGGTGTTTATGCATTTAATTATTTGTGGGCACCAATAATAGATAGAATTCAAATACCATTATTAACTAAAAAACTCGGACACAGAAGAGGGTGGATTGTTTTAATGCAAATTACAATTTTGCTAAGTTTGATCGTATGGAGTTTTATAAATCCTACTCAAAACTTAGCTCTTCTAATCGCTGTCGGATTAATTATTGCAATTGCATCTGCCACTCAAGATATAACAGTTGATGCTTTGAGAATTGAACAAATAAATGAAAATGAAGGAAAATCTATGGCAGCTGGAGCTGCTATGGCCGTAGTTGGTTGGTGGACAGGCTATAAATTAGGAGGAGTTATCGCCTTGTTTACTGCAGAATATTTTGAAAATATTGGCATTTCTGATTATTGGCAAGCTACATTTCTAGTATTGGGAGTCCTAATAATTTTAATGAACATATGTTTGATGTTTGTTCATGAACCAATAAAAACTGACAGACAATCAAAGCAAAGAGAAACTGATAAACTGATAGAAGAAAAACTTGGTTCAAGAAATATTATAACTACGTTTATAGCTTATATTACTGGAACTATTGGTGGACCCATAATTAGTTTCTTTAGAAAAAATGGATTTGCTATTGCTGTAGGGATATTAGGTTTCGTTTTCTTATTTAAGATTGGAGAAGCATTTCTTGGACGTATGTCAATTGTTTTTTATAAAGAAATTGGATTTTCCAAAGGTCAGATTGCAATTTATTCAAAAGGGCTAGGATGGATTACAACTGTTGTTTTCACATTGCTAGGAGGTGTAATGGCTATGAGAGCAGGAACTATCAAAACAATGTTCTTTGCTGGAGGTTTAATGGCTCTAACTAATTTACTATTTGCTATTCTTGCTTGGACAGGTAAATCTGAATTATTATTTGCAATTGCAGTAGTAGCTGATGATATTACGGCTGCTTTTGCAACAGTTGCCTTTGTTGCCTTTATATCATTATTGGTTGATAGAACTTATACAGCAACACAATATGCATTACTTGCTTCAATTGGAACAGCTGGAAGAACAACACTTGCTTCATCTTCTGGAGCATTAGTTGACTGGTTAAATGGAGACTGGGGAACATTTTTCATATTAACAACAGTAATGGTTATACCTTCTCTAATTTGCTTATGGTTTATAAGGAATAAAGTAAAAATTGGTGCAAAATAATTTTTTTTGTAATAATCCCTATATCAATATTTACGAAAATCCTTCAAATAATTCTAAAATTAGTTCTCAAATAATTTATGGTGAAAAATTTAAAGTTTTAAGAAAAATAAAGAATTTTTTTAAAATAAGAGCATCTTACGATAGATATCATGGTTATATAAAGATCAAAAAATTTAAAAAAAAAATAAAAACTACTCATAAAGTAAAAGTTTTAAAAACTAGAATTTTAAAGTCAAATAAATTTTTACCCTTTTCAAGTGAAATTGAGATTTTAAAAAAGAAAAAAAATTATGTAATGTTTGAAAAAAATAAATGGATTAAAGCAAGAGACATTAATCCAATTAATCAAAATAATAAAAATATACTTAAAATACTTAAACTATTTTTAAATTGTAAGTACAAATGGGGAGGAAAAACTTATGATGGTATAGATTGCTCTGCATTAATACAATTATTTTACAAATTTAATAATAAGTTTTTTCCAAGAGATACGGTTGATCAAGTAAAATTTAAAAAAGGTGTAAAAATAAAAAAATTTAAACTTGGAGATATTATTTATTGGAAAGGACATGTTGCAATTTGTATTAACTCAAAAAAATTAATTCATGCGTATGGACCAAAAAAAAAAGTGTTGGTTATGGATATAAACAAAACTATTAGCCTTATAAAAAAAACTGCAGATTTAGAAGTAAAAAAAGTCTTTCGAATTTAGTCTTACTCTCTTCCAAAATCTGGTTTTGCGATATCCTGTTTTAAATTGATTATTTGCTTTCTTACTTTTTTAGAATTTATAAGTTTTTTTAGTAAATTTTTATCTTCTAAATTCTTTATATTTTTTTTGAATGAATTTAAATTTTTTATAAACATGTTGATTGCATCAATCATATTTTTTTTATTATTAAAAAAAATATCTCTCCACATAATTTCATTTGAAGCAGCTATCCTAGAAAAATCTCTTAGCCCACCAGCGCTATATTTAATAATATTTTTTTTTTGTTTTTTTTGAAAATCTTGAGCAGTTTTTATCAGATTGTATGCAATTAAGTGTGGAAGATGGCTGGTTAATGCGAATATCTTATCATGATCTTTTGGATCCATTAAAATTATTTTTGATCCAAGTTTTTTCCAAAGCTGTATTATTTTTTTTTGTTTTCTAGAATTTTTGTCTTTAATAATAATGCACCATTTATTAATAAATAAGCTCTTTGAACCGTATTCAGGACCGCTCACCTCTGAACCAGATATAGGATGGCTTAATATCCAGTTTAAAGATTTATTTAATTTTTTATTTTTTAAATTTAATACATTTTGCTTAGTTGAACCAACATCTGTAATTATACTTTTTTTTCCTAAAAACTTATTTAAGTTTGGAATAATTTTGTCATATTGGCTCATTGGAGTTGATATAATAACAATATCAATATCCGATATTTTTTTATCTAATTTTTTTAAAATAGTTATTTTTGAATTTATCTTTTTAATTTTAAAAATATTTTTTTTTGATTTTTCATAAACAAATATTTTTTTTGAAATTTTTTTATTGATACATCCTCTTAAAATAGATGATCCAATTAATCCACACCCTATAATTAATAATTTTTTAAACATGTTTAAAAATAGATTTCATTTTATTTAATAAAAATATATTTTCCTTTTTGCTTCCGATTGTTAGTCTTAAACAATTTTTAATTCCATAAGATTTCATCTCTCTTAATATAATTCCATAGTTTTCAAGTTTTTTTTCGACTTTTTCAGCTGATAACTTGCATTTGCTAAAATTTAATAAAAAGAAATTTGGTCCAATATCGTTAGTACTTATATTATACTTTTCAAATTCTTTTTTAATTCTTTTGCACCAAAAAATGTTGTGATTAACAGATTTTTGTAAAAATTTTCTATCCGTTAACGACTCTTTAGCACAAATTTGGGCAATCTTATTTACATTGAAAGGTGGTTTTATTTTATATAGTTCTTTAATTATTTTTTTATCTCCATATCCCCAACCCACTCTCAATGCTGCTAATCCATAAATCTTTGAGAAAGTTCTTAATATAAAAACATTATTCTTATTTTTAAAGAGGTCTAATCCTGATTTATAATCCTTATTTAGCATATATTCAAAGTATGCATCATCTACAACAAGCAAAACATTTTGCCTTAGTTTTTTTCTCAAAACTAATAACTCTTTTTTAGAAATATAAGTTCCTGTCGGATTATTTGGGTTGGCAAGAAAAACAATTTTAGTCTTTTTTGAAACTTTTTTTATAATTTCTTTTATTGAAACTTTAAAATTTATTTCTTTAGAATAAATTACTTTAGCACCAACTATTTTTGCATAAATTCTATACATTAGAAAGCTATATTGGGGTACTATTACTTCATCTCCTTTGTTTAAAAAAAGTTGGCATAGCATTTGAATTATTTCATCAGATCCTGATCCACAAATTACTTTATTTACATTACAATTATATTTTTTTGAAATTGTATTTATAAGCTCTTTAAATTTTCCATCAGGATATTTAGAAATATTCGAATTAAAATTCTTTAATACTTTTTTTGCTTTATAACTTATACCAAGAGCAGATTCATTAGCTGATAATTTTATAATTTTATTATTTTTTTTTGTTATTGATCTTCCCGGCTTATAAGCTTGTAAATTTATTTTTCTAAAAGATGGATTAATCATTACTCTAATTTTTAGTAATAAATAGTCTTATAATTAAATAATACAATCAATTATTTCTTTATAAATTGACATACAATTATCTATCTTATAAAACGTTTATGCGCTGATTTAAACTGAATTGCGAGCGCTTTAAAAAACCTGCTAAACAAGTTTTTTACCTCACAATTCAACAGAAAAAGTATATGAACGATTTAACTGAGATAAAAAAAATTATAGTAAAAAAACCACTAAAATTAGATTGTGGAAAAGAAATTTCGAATTTTCCCTTGGCTTACGAAACCTATGGAAAATTAAACGAAAATAAAGACAATGCAATTCTAGTTTTTCATGCGTTAACTGGTGATCAATTTGCATCGGGCATAAATCCAATTACAAAAAAAGATGGGTGGTGGAAATATGCTTTAGGTCCAGGTAAAGCATTTGATACCGAAAAATTTTTTGTTATATCTGCAAATGTCATTGGTGGATGCATGGGCTCATATGGACCAAGCACAATTAATGAAATTACTAGTAAACCTTTAGGAACAGATTTTCCAGTTATTACAATAAATGATATGGTAAATGCTCAATACAATCTTTTAGATTTTTTCAAAATAGAAACTTTATTTGCTGTTGCGGGAGGTTCTATGGGTGGAATGCAAGTTTTACAGTTTGTTTCAAACTTTCCAAATAAAGCAAAGGTAGCAGTTCCAATCGCTTGTACAGCAAGCCATTCTGCACAGAACATTGCATTAAATGAACTTGGAAGGCAATCAATTATGGCTGATATAAACTGGCAAAATGGTTCATATGGAGAAAGAGAAAAAAGTCCTGATAAAGGTTTGGCTGTTGCAAGAATGGCAGCACACATTACGTATTTATCAAAAAAAGGATTGCAAGAGAAGTTTGGAAGAAAACTTCAAGAAAGAGATGATTTAAAATTTAGTTTTGATGCTGATTTTCAGATTGAAAGCTATTTAAGACATCAGGGAGCTGCTTTTGTAGATCGATTTGATGCCAACAGCTACCTATATATTACAAGAGCTATGGACTATTTTGATTTAACTAAAAAATTTGATGGAAATTTATCAAAAGCTTTTGCTAACAGTAAAACAAAGTTTTTTGTTATATCTTTTACATCAGACTGGTTATATCCAACTTCTGAAAGTAGAGATATCGTTATCGCATTAAATGCAATTGGTGCTAGTGTTGGATTTGTAGAAATAAAGTCAGATAAAGGTCATGATTCTTTTTTATTAGATGTTCCAGATTTTCTTGGAACTTTAAAAAATTATTTAAGTAGCACTTATAAAAAATAAAATGAAAAAAGAGTTTAAAGTAATATCTGAATTAATTGAAAATAAATCAAAAGCACTAGATGTTGGATGTGGAGATGGAGAACTATTGAAATATTTACTTGAAAATAAAACTAAAGATATAAGAGGTTTAGAAATTTCAAAAGAAAGTGTCCAAAATTGTCTATCAAAAGGCTTACCTGTTATAGAAGGTAACGCAGAAAATGATTTAATGCAGTTTCCTAATAAATCATTTGATTATGTTATTCTAAGTCAAACTCTTCAAGCCTTTTTAAATCCAGATAAAGTGATTAAAGAACTATTAAGGGTAGGAAAAAAAGCAATAGTAACTATACCTAATTTTGGTCATTGGAAAATAAGGATTAAATTATTAATTAATGGAACTATGCCATTGACAGAGAATTTACCTTACGAATGGCACAGTACTCCAAATCTACATATGTGCACTATTAAAGATTTTTTTGTTTTTTGTGAAGAAAGAGATATCAAAATTTTTAAATCATTAGCTTTAAATCAAGACAAAATTTCAGAAATAAATAATAAAAACTTAAATTATAAAAACCTTATGTCAGATTTAGGTATATTTCTAATAGAGAATAAATGAGAATCGAAATAATTAAGTGTTTGAAAGATAATTTTTCATATCTCATTATTGATGAGCAAAATAATTCTGCTTGTGTTATTGATCCAAGTGAGGCAAGTCCTATAATTGATCATGTTGAAAAATTTAAATTAAACTTAAAGTTTATACTAAATACACATCATCATTTTGATCATATCGGTGGAAATAAAGAGTTAAAAAAAAAATACAATTTAAAAGTAATTGGTTTTGAAAAAGATAAAGAAAGGATACCTGAGATAGATATTACATTAAAAGATAAAGAAATATGGAAGAGTAATAAATTTGAAACAAAAATTTATCATATTCCTGGTCATACTTCTGGGCATATTTGTTATCATTTTTTTAATCAAAATATATTATTTACAGGAGATACTTTGTTTTCATTGGGTTGTGGAAGAATTTTTGAAGGAACTTACGAACAAATGTTTTCCTCACTACAATTAATTAAATCGTTTCCAGAAAATACTAAAATTTATTGTGGCCATGAGTATACTTTAAAAAATGCAGAATTTTGTATTAAGCATGATAAAGATAATTCTGCTCTTATTGAAAAAATTAAATCAATAAAAAAAAAATTAGATAATGGTTTTCCAACAATACCGACAACAATTAAGGAAGAATTAGACTGTAATATTTTTTTAAGATCAAAAGATGTAGGCTCATTTTCAAAATTGAGAGATTTAAAGGATAATTTCTAATTTATTCAACTTGACTAAAATAGACCTCTGACTATATTGCTGTTTATAAAATTAAGGAAACAATGTCATTTGCAGTAATAAAAACAGGTGGAAAACAGTATAAAGTTAAAGCCGGTGAAATAATTAAAGTAGAAAAATTACTAGACTCTAAGGCTGAAAGTAAAGTCGAATTTAAAGAAGTTTTAGCATATGGTGATGATAAAGCTATTGAATTAGGTGAGCCAACAATTTCAGGAGCTAAAGTAGAAGCAGATTTAATAAAAAACTCAAAGAATAGAACAGTCCTAATTTTTAAAAAAAGAAGAAGAAAAAATTCAAGAAGAAAAAATGGCCATAGACAGCAATATTCATTAATTAGAATTAACAAAATTTTTTCTAAAGACGGAAAATTAATATCAGAGGCTGAAAAAATAAAAAAAGAAACTAAAGAAATTAAGCAAGAAAAAAAAGAAAGCGCTAAGTAAATTATGGCAACAAAAAAAGCTGGTGGATCATCGCGAAATGGAAGAGATAGTGCGGGCCGAAGACTAGGGGTGAAAAAATATGGTGGTCAAATAGTATCTCCAGGTAACATAATAGTTAGACAAAGAGGAACAAAAATTTTTCCTGGTGAAAATGTTGGGATGGGAAAAGATCATTCTATATTTTCTGTTGTGAAAGGAAAAGTAGAATTTAAAAAAAGTAGATCTGATAGAACCTACGTTTCAGTAAAGCCCAATTAATAAACACAACTAATTTAAAACAGTTGTATCATGAAATTTCTCGATCAAGTTAAGATATTTGTAAAAGCCGGCGATGGTGGATCTGGTTCTCCAAGTTTTAGGAGAGAAAAGTTCATTGAATTTGGTGGTCCTGATGGAGGCGATGGAGGAAAAGGTGGTTCAGTTATATTAAAATCTGAAAGAAATCTTAACACATTAATTGATTATAGATATCAACAACATTTTAAAGCAGAACGAGGTGGTGATGGAAGTGGAAAAAATAAAACTGGAAAAGGAGGTAAAAATTTAGTTTTGAAAGTTCCAATAGGCACTCAAGTTTTTGAGGAAGATAACAAGACAGTAATATTTGATTTCAAAAAAGAAAATGAGGAGTTTGTAATTGCAAATGGTGGTAAAGGGGGTTTCGGTAATACCAGATTTAAATCTTCAACAAATAGAGCTCCAAAAAAATTTACAAAAGGTGTTAATGGGGAGGAGTATTGGATTTGGTTACAATTAAAAACTATTGCTGATATAGGTATAATTGGACTACCTAACGCTGGAAAATCAAGTTTACTTGCTTCACTAACTAGTGCCAATCCAAAAATAGCAAATTATAAATTCACAACATTAAACCCAAATCTTGGAGTTGCTATGTACGATGATAAAGAAATAACATTAGCTGATATACCTGGGTTAATTGAAGGGGCACATACAGGCACAGGGTTAGGAATAAAATTTTTAAAACATATTGAAAGATGTAAAACTTTATTACATTTAATCGATATAACTGAAGAAGACTTGGTAAAATCCTATAAACAGGTAAGAAACGAACTTAAAAAATACAGTAAAGATCTTTTAAAAAAGGAAGAATTAGTTGTATTTAATAAAGTAGATTTAATTGCAAAAGATCAAATTAATAAAAAGATATCAATATTTAAAAAAAAAAGTTGATAAAAATGTATTGTCCATGTCTACTATCGATAAAAAAACTGTATCTAATATTAAATCAAAATTAATTAATTATGTATCTTAAAGATTCAAAAACCGTTGTAATTAAAATAGGATCTTCTTTAATTATAAATGAAAGTAAAAGTATAAGAGAAAAATGGCTATCAGATTTTGCACTAGATATACAAAACCTTCAAAAATTAAAAAAAAATGTAATAATTGTTAGTTCTGGAGCAATAGCATTAGGTTGTAAAAAACTTAAGTTAAATAAAAAAAATTTAAAATTAGACAAAAGTCAAGCAGTTGCATCAATTGGTCAAATTGAATTAATGAATTTGTTTATAAAAAAATTTAATTCAAAAAAAATTAACCTTTCACAGATTTTATTAACACTAGAAGATACTGAACAAAGAAGAAGGGCGATTAATGCAAAAAGAACATTTGAAAATCTTTTTAAATTAAAATTTGTACCTATCGTTAATGAAAATGATAGTATAGCCACCTCTGAGATAAAATATGGAGATAATGATAGATTGGCATCGAGAGTTGCACAAATTTCTGGTGCTGACTGTCTAATTTTACTGTCTGATGTAAACGGTTTTTATTCAAAAAATCCAAAAATAGATAAAAATGCAAAGTTAATAAAAGAGATAACAAACATTGATGAAAAAATTGAAAAAATAGCTACAAAAAGTATTGGCGAACATGGAACAGGTGGAATGAAAACAAAAATTGACGCTGCAAAAGTTTGTCAATTAGCAGGATGTCATATGGCTATTTCTAACGGTTTAATTAATAGGCCAATAAAAAAAATGTTGGAAAAAAATATATGTACATGGTTTTTACCAAAGATTTCCAAACTAGATGCTAGAAAAAAATGGATAATAAGTTCCATATCTCCAAAAGGAGATCTCATTATAGATGATGGGGCATTAAATGCATTAAAAATAGGAAAAAGTTTGTTAGCCCCAGGTATCAAGGAAGTTAGAGGAAAATTTAACAAAGGAGATCATGTTAAAATATTAGATAAAAATATGAATGAATTTGCTAGAGGATTAAGCAGTTTTACATCAGATGAAATTATAAAAATAAAAGGACAACAATCTAACAAAATAAGTGCTTTACTAGGGTATACTTCAAAATCAGAAGTTATTCATAAAGATGATATGGTTGAAGTTTGATGAGTAAATTATTAAATAAAATTGGACAAAATTCTAAAATAGCTTTTAGAAATAGAATTAATTTAAAAAAAAGAAATAAAGTATTAAAAGATTTTTGTAATTTAATAATTAAAAATGAGCAAAAAATTATCTTAGAAAATAAAAAAGATATTAAATTTGCAAAATCAAAAAAATTAAAAGAAAATTTGATTAAAAGACTTTCTTTAAATTCTGAAAAAATAAATTCTATAATAAAATCAATTCATACAGTAATTAAATTTAAGGATCCTTTAGATAAAGAATTAAATAAATGGAAAAGACCAAATGGTCTTAAAATAAAAAGAGTGACTATACCGATAGGCGTTATTGGAATAATATATGAGAGCAGACCTAATGTTACTGCTGATGTTTCAACGCTATGCTTTAAATCTGGAAATTGTGTAATTTTAAGAGGAGGATCAGAGGCTTATTATAGTAATAAAATTTTAGCAAATCTATTTAGGCAATCATTAAAAAAGAATTCTTTAAATATGAATTTTGTCCAATTTATTGAAAACAAAGATAGAAAATTAGTAGATTTTATGCTTTCAAAAATGAATAACTATATTGATGTCATAATCCCTAGAGGTGGAAAAAATTTGGTAAAAAAAGTACAAGACTTATCATCTGTCCCGGTAATAGGTCATCTTGAGGGGGTATGTCATACATATATTGATAAAGATGCAAATATAAGAATGGCAAAAAAAATTATAATAAATGCTAAAATGAGAAATACAAGCATTTGTGGCGCGACTGAGACATTGCTTATTCACAAAAAAAATTCAAAATTTGTAAATAATATTTTACAGGAATTGAGAGAAAATGGTTGTGAGATATACGCAGACTCAAAAGTTAAAAAACTATATCTAGGAAAAACAAAAACAGCGAATGAAAAGTTATGGTCTAGAGAATTTTTATCTGCAAAAATATCTGTAAAACTTGTTAAAGATATTTATGAAGCTATTCATCATATAAATAAATATGGAACTATGCACACAGATTCAATAATAACTAAAAATAAAAAGTCAGCAAAGATATTCATTAAAAATGTAAAAAGTTCAATTGCAATGCATAACTCTTCGACTCAATTTGCAGATGGAGGTGAATTTGGATTTGGAGGTGAAGTTGGAATATCTACAAATAAACTTCCTCCAAGAGGTCCGGTTGGGCTCAACCAGCTTGTTAGTTATAAATACGAGGTTTATGGTTCAGGTCAAATTAGAAAATAAAAAAAAAATTGGTATACTTGGTGGAACTTTTGATCCTGCCCATAAAGGACATATTAAAATATCTTTAGAAGCAAAAAAAAGATATGGAATAAATAAAATCATTTGGGCTATAACAAAAAAAAATCCTTACAAATCAAAAAGTCAATTTAGTTTAAATGAAAGAATTAAATTAGCTAAGCAAATTAACTCTAAAAATAAATTTATTAAAGTAAAATGTTACGAAAATATAATTAAATCAAATAGAACAATCGATTTATTAAAATACATTAAGAGAAAAAATAAAAATACTAAAATCTACTTTATCATGGGTGCGGATAATTTAATTAATTTTCATAAATGGAAAAATTCAAATTTAATTACCTCAATTTGTAACATTTTAGTATTTGATAGAGACAGATATAAAGCTAAGTCTTTGAAATCTTTAAGTTTTAAAAAATATAATAAAAAAAACTTGGAATTTATTAAATTTAAAAAAGTTAATATTTCATCTTCAAAATTAAAAAAAATTTGATAGTCTAAAAATAATTAATGGATAAAATTTCCAATCTTAAAAAAGAAATAATTAATACATTAGACTCAAATAAAGCCTTAGATATTGTGTCTATTGATCTTGAAGGTAAATCCTCTATAGCTGATTTTATGATAATTGCTAGCGGCACTTCTTCTAGACATATACAGTCTTTATCTGAACAGGTTTTTGAAAAATTTAAAAGTAATGGAATTCATAATTGTAAAATTGAAGGAAAAGATAGTAAAGATTGGAAGTTGGTAGATGGAATTGATTTAATAGTGCATATTTTTAATCCAGAAAAAAGAAAATTTTATGAATTAGAAAAAATGTGGTCTGAACTTATGCCAAAAGAAAAGTTGATTATATGAAACAATTAATAAAAATTTTATCTTTATTTATAATTATATTTTATTTATCAGCTGCTAATGCTGCTAATGAAGATAATATTTATAAAAAAATTGATTTGTTTAGTGAAGTATTAGACAAAATTAACAAAGAATATGTAGATGAAATAAACCAAAGTGAAGCAATGGATGCTGCTATAAATGGTGTTTTGCAATCTTTGGATCCTTATTCTGCTTACATGTCACCTGAATCTTTTGAAAATATGCAAACCGAGACTAGTGGTGAATTTGGTGGTCTAGGTATTGAAGTTGGAATGGAACATGGAGTTGTTAAAGTAATATCTCCAATAGACAACTCACCAGCTTCAAAAGTTGGGGTAAAAGCTGGAGATTATATTGTAAAAATAAATGATATTCAGGTTCAAGGAAAAACACTTACTGAAGCAGTAGAATTAATGAGAGGCCCGGTTGGAACTGATATTGAAATTACAGTGAGAAGAAGAGGAGAGAAAAAAGCTTTAACATTTGTTATTACCAGAGATATTATTGAAGTTTCTTCTGTAAAATCTGAAATAAAAGATGAAAAAACTGGGTATATGAGACTTACATCTTTTAATGAAAATAGCGGAGATCAAATAAAAAATAAAATAAAAGAATTTAAAAAAAATGGCAAAATTGAAAATTATATTTTGGATTTAAGAAATAATCCTGGAGGCCTTCTTTCTCAAGCAATAAAAATATCAGACTTCTTTTTAGATAATGGAGAAATTGTTTCTACAAAAAGTAAAAGAAAATATGAAAATAGAAAATGGTTTGCAAAAAAAGGTGATATTTTGAAATCTAACACATTAGTAGTTTTAATTAATTATGGTTCTGCATCAGCTTCAGAAATAGTTGCGGGAGCATTACAAGATCATAAAAGAGCGATTTTAATTGGTGAAAGTACATATGGAAAAGGCTCTGTACAATCAATCATACCTTTAAAAAATAATGGCGCAATAAGATTAACTGTTTCTAAATACTATTTACCTTCTGGAAAATCTATTTCAGATGTAGGGGTTACGCCTGATATTGAAGTGGATGAAAGTTCAGACGAATTTAGACTAAACACGGAAACTGATAATCAGTTAAGTTTTGCTTTAAAACTTCTTAACGGTTAGTAATGAAAAAAAAAAACAAGGATTTACCATTACGAACTGGTGTAGGTATTGTTGTTTTAAATAAAAAAAACCAAATTTTTCTTGCAAAAAGAATTGATAATCCAAAAAATTTTTGGCAGATGCCTCAAGGAGGGGTTGATAAAGGTGAAGATTTTTATGCAGCAGCTGTTCGTGAGTTAGAAGAGGAAACTAGCATTAAAACTGTGAAATTAATTAAAGAAATAGACGGATTAACTACATATCTTTTACCAGATCATTTAGTAGGAATTATTTGGAAAGGTAAATACAAAGGTCAAAAACAAAAATGGTTTGTTGTTAGATTTGAAGGAAAAGAGGATGAAATAAATATCAATACCAAGCATCCAGAATTCTTAGATTGGAAATGGGTAAATGTTGAAAATTTAACAGATGAAATTGTGAAATTTAAATTTCATGTTTATAAGAAAATACAAAAAGAATTAAAATATATTATTTAGATTGCGCTTATAGATTTTAAAACTTCAACTTTATGATTTAAGATAAATCTTTTTTGGTCATCTATTTCATCTTTGGATAACTCATTTTCAGCTTCTGAAATAGAATTACTAATATGGTTTTTATCAGCATCTTTTAAATTAAAAATTGAGCTAGTAAGTATAGATAAGGAATTATCTTTAAATTCAACAATTCCATCTTCTACATAATAATTTTCTACCTCAGAGCCAATTGAGACTTTAATTATTCCTGGTTTTAAAAAAGATATAATAGGTATGTGATCTTTTAAAATTCCAATCTCTCCCTCAAAAGCAGGAACTACAACTTCCGAAACTTCTTCTTTCGATAGAAATGATTTCTCAGGGTTTACAATTTCTATTTTAAAGTTTTCACTCATTAAGCAGCTGCATCTTTTGCCATTTTTTCGGCTTTTTCAATTGCTTCCTCAATTGTTCCAACCATGTAAAAAGCAGCCTCAGGTAAATGATCGTACTCTCCCTTACAAATAGAATCAAAACCTTTGATTGTTGATTCTAGCTCCACAAGCTTTCCTGGTGAACCAGTAAATACTTCAGCAACAAAAAATGGTTGAGATAAAAATCTTTGAATTTTTCTTGCTCTTGCAACAATTAGCTTATCTTCTTCAGATAATTCATCCATACCTAAAATTGCAATAATATCTTGTAAAGATTTATATGTTTGTAAAATTTTTTGAACTTCTCTAGCAACTCTATAATGTTCGTCTCCTACAATTCTAGGATCTAAAATTCTAGAAGTAGAGTCTAGAGGATCAACTGCTGGATAAATTCCAATTTCTGCTATCTGTCTTGATAATACAGTTGTTGCATCTAAGTGAGAAAATGATGTTGCTGGAGCAGGGTCTGTTAAATCGTCGGCTGGAACATATATTGCCTGCACTGATGTAATTGATCCTTTATTTGTAGTTGTTATTCTTTCTTGTAGATTTCCCATATCGGTAGCAAGCGTAGGCTGATAACCTACAGCTGATGGAATTCTTCCTAATAATGCAGATACCTCTGAGCCTGCTTGAGTAAATCTAAAAATGTTATCTACGAAAAATAGAACGTCTTGACCTTCTTGATCCCTAAAATATTCTGCAACAGTTAAACCTGATAATGCAACTCTAGCTCTTGCTCCAGGAGGTTCGTTCATTTGACCATAAACAAGTGCAGCTTTTGATCCAGTTCCTTCTGGTTTAATTACTCCTGACTCTATCATTTCATGGTAAAGGTCATTTCCTTCTCTAGTTCTTTCACCAACTCCTGCAAAAACTGAAAATCCACCGTGAGCTTTGGCGACGTTATTAATTAATTCCATAATAAGTACTGTTTTTCCTACACCAGCACCACCAAATAAACCAATTTTACCACCCTTTGCATATGGGGCTAGTAGATCAACTACCTTAATTCCTGTTACTAAAATTTCAGTTTCTGTTGATTGTTCATTGAATACAGGTGCCGCTCTATGGATAGGCCAACTCTCTTTAGTTTTAACTTCTCCTTTTTCATCAATGGGTTCACCAATTACGTTAACAATTCTTCCTAAAGTTTCAGGACCAACTGGAACTTTGATTGGAGCTCCTGTATCTGTTACTTCATCTCCTCTTTTGAGTCCTTCAGTTGCATCCATAGCAATTGTTCTTACACTTGACTCTCCTAAATGTTGTGCAACTTCTAAAACCAGTCTAGCACCACCATTGTTACATTCTAATGCTGTTAATATTTCAGGTAGTTCTCCTTCAAATTTAACATCGACTACCGCTCCAATAATTTGTGTAATTTGTCCTTTTCTCATAATTATAAACTTTCTGCTCCTGATATAATTTCTATTAGTTCTTTTGTAATTGCTGCCTGACGGCTTCTATTATATTGAATAGTAAGCTTGTCAACCATTTCACCTGCGTTTCTGGTTGCGTTATCCATTGCACTCATTCTTGAACCTTGTTCGCTAGCTGAATTTTCTAACATCGCTTTAAAAATCTGAGTTGAAATATTTTTTGGCAATAAATTTCCTAATATCTCATCTTCATCAGGCTCAAATTCATAATTTTCATCTGATGACTTTTCTTCTTCGTTTATTTTTAAAGGAATTATTTGTTGTTCTTGAGGTATTTGAGTGATGACGTTTTTAAATTGATTATAAAAAATTGTACATACATCAAATTCTTTTTGTTCAAATTTTTGAATTAATATTTTTCCAACTTTGTCAGCATCAAAATAATTTGCATTTTTAGACTCTTTAAATGAAATATTTTCGATAATATTATCTTTATAAGCTCTTTTAAGTTGATCATAGCCTTTGGATCCAACTGTAATAATCTTTAATTCTTTACCGCTATCAGATAACTTTTGAAAATATGATTTAGCTTTTTTAATAATATTTGAATTAAATCCACCACAAAGCCCTCTATCTGCTGTCATAACTACACAAAGATGAACTTTATCTTCACCTGTTCCTGCCAACAATTTTGGAGCATTTTCTTTATCAGAAATACCACTTGAAAGATTTAAGATTATATTATTCATTTTTTGAGAATAAGGCCTTCCTCTTTCTGCGCTTTCTTGTGCTCTTCTAAGCTTAGCCGCCGCAACCATTTTCATAGCTTTGGTTATTTTTTGCGTTGACTTAACGCTTGATATTCTTTTTTTTAAATCGTCTAAACTTGCCATTTTTTAAGAACTAAAATTTTTTTTAAGATCTAGAATTAATTCAGTTAATGTTTTTTCAATATCTTCCTCAAGTTTTCCAGAAGAAATAATTGAATCGATTATTTCTGGTTTTTCTGATCTACATTTCTCGATTATTTTTGCTTCAAAGCTCGCAATATCTTTTTGTTCAATATCGTCTAAGTGACCTTTTACACCACAGAATACAGATATTACTTGCTCTGCAACTGTCATAGGTGAATATTGTTTTTGTTTTAATAGTTCAGTTAGTTTTGCACCTCTATTTAATAATTTTTGTGTAGAGGCATCTAAATCTGATCCAAATTGTGCAAAAGCTGCCATCTCTCTATATTGAGCCAATTCAAGCTTCATTGATCCTGAAACCTTCTTCATAGCTTTGGTTTGAGCTGAAGATCCTACCCTAGATACTGACAAACCGACATTAATTGCAGGTCTAATTCCTTGGTTAAATAGCTCAGTTTCAAGGAATATTTGCCCATCAGTAATTGATATAACATTTGTTGGTATAAATGCAGAAACATCACCTCCTTGGGTCTCTATAATTGGAAGTGCTGTTAAAGATCCACCACCATGATCATCACTTAATTTTGCTGCTCTTTCAAGTAATCTACTATGCAAATAAAATACATCCCCTGGATAAGCTTCTCTTCCTGGAGGTCTTCTTAAAAGTAATGACATTTGTCTATATGCAACTGCTTGCTTTGATAGATCATCATAAATAATTAAAGCGTGCATACCATTGTCTCTAAAATATTCCCCCATCGCACATCCAGTATATGGTGCTAAGAATTGAAGTGGAGCTGCATCTGATGCGGTTGCTGCAACAATAGTTGTATATTCCATTGCTCCGGCTTCTTCTAAAGTTTTTTCAATTTGTCTTACTGTTGATCTCTTTTGACCAATTGCAACATAAACACAATATAATTTTTGTTTTTCGTCACCTGATTCATTTATTTTTTTTTGATTTATTATTGCATCAATAGCAACAGCTGTTTTACCGGTTTGTCTATCACCGATGATTAATTCCCTTTGCCCTCTTCCAATTGGAACCAAACTGTCGATTGATTTTAATCCTGTTTGCATAGGTTCACTAACAGATTTACGTGGAATAATTCCTGGTGCCTTAACTTCTACCCTGCTTCTTTTAATTCCTTTATCTAAAGCACCTTTGCCATCTATTGGATTTCCTAAACCATCCACAACTCTACCTAATAATTCTTTTCCTACTGGAGTATCAACAATAGCACCAGTTCTCTTAACTGTGTCGCCCTCTTTAACAGCTCTATCATCTCCAAAAATTACAACACCAACATTTTCACTTTCTAGATTTAAAGCCATTCCTTTTGATCCATCTGAAAATTCTACCATTTCTCCAGCTTGAACATTATCCAAGCCGTAGATTCTAGCAATTCCATCTCCAACGGATAATACCTGACCTACTTCAGAAACTTCTGCCTTGTCTCCAAATTGTTTTATTTGTTCTTTTAATATCTTTGTTACTTCTGAAGGATTTATTTCCATTTATGCCTCTATCATTTGTTTTTCAATTTGTTGTAATTTATTTTTTATGGAGGTATCGACCATAGTACTACCCACTTTTAGGACTAAACCGCCTATTAAACTTGGATCATGCTTATAGTTTAATTTTATATTTGAGCCAAAATTTTCTGCTAGCTCATTTTTAACTTTTGTAATTTCTTCACCATTTAATTCTTTTGCGGCTATAAGTTCTGCATTAATTTCTCCTCTTGACTTAGAGCAGACTTCTAAAAAATCCTTAAATATTTTTTCAACATAAAAAAATCTTCTTTTTTTAATTATAAAACTTATAAATCTTTTTAATAATTCATTGTGATTATTTTTTTCTGATATCATCTCCATTACTTTGATCAAATCTTCACTTCTCGTTGTAGGATTTTTAATCAAATAACTGAAATCTTCACTATTTTTTATTAAAACTAATATTGAATTTGCCTGCTTTTCAATTTCTGTAAGCGCATTGCCTTCCGATGCTAACTCAAATAAAGCTTGAGCATAGCTGTTATTAGACGTTACTGATATTTTGTTTTTGCTCAATTTATGCTCTCATTAATGAAGATATTAAAAAATTTCGCTTAAATAGCATAAGAAGTATCGGGCTTCAAGGCTCCGAATGTAAAAAAATTCAATATTTAATGAGCTAATTGAAGCTAATTGGGTCAACATCAACTGTCAGTTTTATTTCTTTGGGAAGATTAAATTCATTTAATAAAAATTTAAGTTTTTTCTGAGTCTTTGAAGATTTCTTTGATCTAATTAATAGCCTACTTCTAAACTTTTGATTAATTCTATAAATGGGAGCATCGACAGGTCCAAGTATTTTTTCATTTATTGATTTTGAAATAATATTTTTTAATTTTGTAGCCTCTACATTCAATATTTTTTCATTGGATGAAGATAAAATTAAGGAAATAAATCTTTCATAAGGAGGAAGATTATTTTTTTTTCTAAGTTCTAATTCTTTATCTAAAAATTTAAAAGGATCTTCATTTGTAATTTGATCAATTATATCTGGTTTCAAATTGTAAGTTTGGAAATATACATTTGCAGTCTTACCAGTTCTACCAGCTCTTCCTGATAACTGATGATAAAGTTGTAAATTCTTTTCAGCGCTTCTTAAGTCGTGTCCGTGTGATGTTAAATCAATATCTAAAACAATAATGCAATTTAAATTTGGAAAATGAAATCCTTTTGAAATTAATTGAGTTCCAACAAGAATATTTATCTCTCCCGATATAATTTTATCTAATATAGTTTTACTAGAAGATTTATTCATAGTATCGCTTGAGAAAATTGTAGTTTTTTTATTTGGAAATAATATTTTTACCTCTTCTGATATTTTTTCTACTCCAGGGCCACTAAATACAAAATCACAAATATTATCTTTCTTACACTTTCTACCTAAATTTGTCGAATACCCACAGTAATGACATAAAAGTTTTTTTTTGTTTTTATGATAAACAAGATTAATAGAACAATTTGGGCAGGAAAATATATTTAAACATTTCTTGCATAAAACATAAGGTGCAAATCCTCTACGATTAATAAAAAAAAGAACCTGATCTTTTTGATCAAGATGTTCTTTAACTTTTTCGATTATTTTATTTGATATAAAGCTTTTTTTAGCTAATTTATTTTGATTTAGATCTATTATATGATGTTTGGGTAAGTTTGCATTTTTGTATCTACTAATTAATCTAGAATATGAATATTTTTTATTTTTAATATTTGCATAAGTTTCTATAGATGGAACTGCTGTAACTAAATTAATTGGAATATTTTCACTACTTGCCCTTGCAATTGCCATATCTCTTGCATTGTAAGTTACACCTTCATCTTGTTTAAAAGATTGGTCATGTTCCTCATCGACTATTATTAAACCCAGTTTTTGAAATGGAAGAAAAAGTGCAGATCTTGCACCTATTATAACTTTTATATTTCCATTTGATAAACCACTCCATATTACTTTCTTTTTTTTGGGTGTGATCTTTGAGTGCCAAATAGCTGCTTCAAAACCAAAAAAATTTTTAAATTTCTTTTCAAATTCTCCTGTTAAACCTATTTCAGGAAGTAAAATTAACGTTTGTAAACCTCTTGAGATTATTTTCTCTATTGCTTTAAAATACACTATTGTTTTTCCAGATCCTGTGGTTCCTTGTAGTAAATGAACTCTAAAAAAACTATCGTTTTTTATTATATTTTTAAATGCTTTTTCTTGTTCATTCGAAAGATTAAATTTCTCAGTAGTAAATTTATTTTGATATATTTCATATTCAGATTTATTTTTTCTTTCAACACCATTGCCACTTAAAAGATGTAATTTAAGTGTCATTCCTAGAGGTGTAAGATTATACTCTGAAAACCAATTTAAAAAATCAATAGTATTTTTTTTTAAGGGTTCAATATTTAATTTTTTTACAATAGATTTTATTTTAAAACTTTTATTATTATTGTTTTCAAATTTATCCCAAATAACCCCTGTTATTGTTTTTTTACCAAATGGAACATTTACATAGTCACCTATTTGTAATTTTAGTGAACTTTCATAGGTAAATGGATAATCAAAAATATTGGGTAATAAAACTGGATATTTCATAAATTTTATTATGAAATTATATTACGAATGAATTTGTCTTTTATCTACAGATAATGCGGCTTCTTTAATTGCTTCTGAAAAAGTTGGATGAGCGTGACAAGTTCTTGCAATATCCTCAGAACTAGCACCAAATTCCATAGCAACTGACATTTCTGCAATCATCTCTCCAGCGTGAGGTCCAATTATATGAACGCCTAAAACCTTATCAGTTTTTGTGTCTGCAAGAATCTTTACGAATCCTTCTGGTTCATTAATTGCTTTAGCCCTTGAATTTGCCAAAAATGGAAATTTTCCAACTTTATAATTTGTTTTATTTACTTTTAATTGTTCTTCTGTTTTTCCAACATATGCAACTTCAGGAGAAGTATAAATAACTCCAGGAATTACATCATAATTTACGTGTCCAGATTGGCCCGCTATTATTTCAGCAACTGCTATTCCTTCTTCTTCTGCTTTGTGAGCTAACATTGGTCCATCAATTACATCACCTATTGCGAAAATATTTTTTGTATTTGTTTCAAAACTTTTATTAACTTTTACCATCCCTTTTTTGTCAGTTTGAACTCCAACTTTTTCTAAGTTTAAATATTTTGTAAATGGTCTTCTTCCAACAGAAATTAAAACAACATCTGCTTCAATAGTATTTTTTTTATTACTTTTATCTAACGTATTAATACTTACACCATTTTTATTTTTATTTATTTTTTCTACTTTGGTGTTCAAATGAAATTTAATTCCTTGTTTTTTTAAAATTTTTTCGAATTCTTTTGAAATTTCTTTATCCATACCAGGAGTAATATGATCTAAATATTCAACAACTTCTACTTGAGTTCCTAATCTTGACCACACAGATCCCATCTCTAAACCAATATATCCTCCTCCAACTATAATCATTTTTTTTGGTAATTTTGAAATTGATAAGGCACCTGTTGAAGAAAGTATTTTTTCTTCATCAAAATCTATTCCTGGTATTGAAACAGGCTCTGATCCAGTACTAATTACCGTTTTGTCTGTTTGAATAACAGTTTCTTTGTTATCAGCTAAAATTGAGATTTCATTAGAGCTTTTAAATGATCCTTTTCCTTTAAAATAAGTAACTTTATTTTTTTTAAATAAAAATTCGATTCCTTTTGTTAAATCAGTAACTGCTTTTTCTTTATTTTTCATCATTTTATCTAAATTTAGCTTAACTTCACCAACTTCAATTCCAATATTTGTAAAGTTTTTAGCTTTATGAAAATTTTCTGAAAAATTTAATAAATTTTTAGATGGAATACATCCAACATTTAAACATGTTCCTCCAAGAGACCCTCTAAACTCAATACATGCCGTTTTTAGGCCTAGTTGAGATAATCTAATTGCACAAACATAACCTCCTGGACCACCACCAATTACAGTTACATCAAATTTTTCTGACATTTAAATATTTAAAAATAATCTTCTTGGATCTTCTAAATTTTCTTTGATTGTTTTTAGAAAAGAGACTGAATCTTTTCCATCAATAATTCTATGATCATATGATAGAGCTAAATACATCACTGGTTTAATTTTTATTTCTCCATTATCTACAATTGGTCTTTCAACTATATTATGCATACCTAATACTCCTGACTGAGGTGGATTAAGTATTGGAGTAGAGAGCATGGAACCATAAACTCCACCATTACTTATTGTAAATGTTCCACCTTGTAAATCATCAATTGTTAAACTTCCACTTTTTGCCTTATCTGATAATTTTTTTATTTCAATTTCTATTTCTGCAAAAGACATCTCATCCGCATTTTTTAATACCGGTACAACAAGACCTCTTTCTGTCCCAACAGCAAAACTAATATTGTAATAATTCTTATATATAATGTCTTGTCCTTCTATCTCAGCATTTATTGCTGGAAATAACTTTAATCCTACGACACAAGCTTTTACAAAAAATGACATGAAACCTAGTTTGATATTATATCTATTTTGAAAATCTTCCTGATTTTGTTTTCTCATAGAAATTATTCCTGACATATCAACTTCGTTAAAGGTTGTTAACATAGCTGCATTTTCTTGAGCCTCTTTAAGTCTTCTTGCTATAGTTTGACGAAGCCTTGTCATCTTAATTCTTTCTTCTTCTCCATATTTAATTTTTCTTTGATTTGGTTCAGGATTTGCTCCCATCAAAGTTATTAGATCACCTTTTAAAATTCTACCATCTCTCCCAGTGCCTTTAATTTTATTAATATCTATATTTTTTTCTGTAACAATTTTTCTTACAGCAGGAGACAAATTTTTATTTTTTTCTAAATTTTCTTCATGTTTTTCTTTTACTTCTACATCCTCGCTTAATATTAAAGGTTGTTCTTCTTCATTTAGTATTAAGGGTTTAGCTTGAATATTTGACTCTTCTTTACTATCTGCGTCATCTTTAGAAGTTTCTTGTGTATTAAATTTTTCTTCTTTTTCATTTTCACTATTTTCAGACTTTGCCTTTTCGCCATTTACTTTTGAATCTGAAATAATTCCTAATACTGAGCCTACTTGAACTGTATCACCTTCATTTGAATTAACTTCTGATAAAACGCCTCCAATTGACGCTGGTACTTCTAAATTAACTTTATCGGTTTCAAGCTCAACTATTGCTTCATCTGCATTAACAATGTCTCCTTTATTTTTTAACCACTTAGAAACTGTTGCCTCAGTTATACTCTCTCCTAATACTGGAACTAAAATTTTTTCACTCATTTATTCAAATACTTCATTTATAATTTTTTCTTGCTCTGAAAGATGTCTTCTTGCATAACCAGTTGCGGGCGATGCATCAGGATTTCTTCCTATGTAAGAAATTTCGTTATTTTTAGCCTTAATAGTTTCTAATGTCCATTGTATATAATCCCTAACCAATAACCATGCGCCCATATTTTTTGGTTCTTCCTGACACCAAAAAAATTTAGCATTTTTTGAGAAAGGTTTTAGTTCTTTTACTAGGCTTTTGGCTGGAAAAGGATAAAGTTGTTCAATTCTAAAAATAATCACATCATCTTTTTTATTTTTTTCTCTAGCTTCTAGTAAATCAAAATATATTTTACCTGAGCACAAAATTACTTTTTTAATTTCTGAATTTGTTTTTAGTTTTAAAAACCCTTTATTTTTAGGATCCATAGAGTGATCCCACATAACTCTATGAAATGAGTTTTCTTTACTAAAATCTTTAATATTAGACTTACAGTGCTTATTTCTTAACAAAGATTTTGGTGTCATCATTATCAAGGGTTTTCTAAAATCACGTAATACTTGTCTACGGAGTGCATGAAAATAATTAGCTGGTGTTGTACAATTCATAACTTGTAAATTATCATTTGCACATAATTGTAAAAATCTTTCTAATCTTGCAGAAGAATGTTCTGGTCCTTGACCTTCATAACCATGAGGTAGCAACATTACTAATCCGGATGCCCTTTTCCATTTTCTTTCACCAGATGAAATAAATTGATCAATAATTACTTGAGCACCATTAGCAAAATCTCCAAATTGCGCCTCCCATATAGTTAATGTATTTGGAGCTACAAGACTGTAACCATATTCAAAGCCTAGTACAGCTAGTTCTGATAAAAAACTATCTACAACCTCAAAATTTTTTTGTTTTTCAGAAATATTATTGAGTGGAATGTATCTTGAATTATCAACTTGATTTCTTAATACAGAATGTCTTTGGCTAAAAGTACCTCTTCCAGAGTCTTGACCAACTAATCTAACTGGATATCCTTCTTCTAATAAAGATCCAAATGCCAAAGATTCTGCTGTAGCCCAATCGATATCATAACCTTGATCTACAGTTTTTTTTCTATTATCTAAAATTTTATTAACAGTTTTATGAATATTAATCTCAGATGGTATTATATTTATCTTATTTGATATATTTGATAAAACATTTAAGTCTATTCCAGTTGCTCCTCTTTTGTCTTTTCCTTTTTCTGGTTTATATCTTGACCAAGTTCCTTCAAACCATTCTATTCTTGGTTTATAATTTTTAGCTGTTTTAAACTGCTGATCTAAAAGATCTTTAAATTTTTTAATTTGTGAATTCAAATCATCTTCTAATATTATATTTTCCTTTATTAATTTTTTTCCATAAATATTAGTTGTAGATGGATGCGACCTAATTTTTTTGTACATTAATGGTTGAGTAAATGAAGGCTCGTCTCCTTCATTATGTCCAAATCTTCTGTAACAAACTAAATCAATCACAACATCTCTATTAAATTTTAATCTAAATTCTGTTGCTATTCTTGTGGCATAAACCACTGCTTCTGGATCATCACCATTTGCATGTAAAATTGGAGCATCTACCATTTTTGCAACATCTGAGGGATGAGGGGAAGATCTTGCAAACCTAGGACTAGTAGTAAAACCTATTTGATTGTTAATTATTATATGAATTGTTCCACCAGTATTATGTCCAGGCAATCCAGACATTGCAAAACATTCTGCAACAATGCCTTGTCCAGCAAAAGCTGCATCTCCATGAATTAATATTGGAATAACTTTATTTCTATCCTTATCTTTGTGAAAAAACTGTTTTGCTCTAGCTTGACCTAATACAACTGGATTTACTGCTTCTAAATGTGAAGGGTTATCTGTCAAACTTACGTGGACAGAATTTCCATCAAATTCTCTATCCGAAGAAGCTCCTAAATGATACTTTACATCGCCAGCTGTATCCTCTCCATCATTGCTTATTTCACCTGCAAACTCATTGAATATTCTTTTATAAGATTTTTGAAGTACATTAGCTAAAACATTAAGTCTACCCCTATGAGACATTCCAATTTTAACTTCTTTAATTTTATATTGTCCACCTATTTTAATTATTTGCTCTAAAGCTGGTATTAAACTTTCAGCACCATCTAAGCCAAATCTCTTTGTTCCTACAAACTTTGTATTTAAAAATTTTTCAAAACCTTCAGCTTGTATGAGTTTATTTAAAATTGCATTTTTTCCATTTTGTGTAAACTGAAGAGAATTTTCATCTTTTTCAATTCTATCTCTGATCCATTTTCTTTCTGTTGGATTTGAAATATGCATATATTCATAACCAATTGGGCCACAATAAGTTTGTTTTAAAAAAGATAACAATTCCTTAATATTAGAATAGTCTTTATTTGTAATTCCATCTAAATAAATTTTACTTTTATAGTCTTCTTTATTAAATCCGTAACTTTCTGGATGAAGTTCGTCTAAATATTCAATTTCTCTTAACTCTAAAGGATCAACTTTTGAAATTAAATGGCCTCTTTGTCTATAAGACCTAATTAAAGAAACTGCTCTGATTGAATCCCTATTTGTTTTTTTTATATCTATATTATCAACAAATTGGTGTTCTTTTAATTTTGAGATATTTTGATCATTAATATCTATTTTTTTTTGCAAATCTTCAAAACTAAATTTTTTTTTATTTGGACTCCATGTAGGTCCGTTTATTTCTTTTATTACTAAATCAATTTCTTCACCTACATCTAAAAAATAATTTTTCCAACTTTCTGGTAGGTCAGATTCTTTATTAATAAATTTTAAATACATTTGCTCAATAAAAGTACTATTAGACTTGTTAAGAAATGATGTTTTATTGTAATCTAAATTTTTTGATGACGTCATCTATGTTATTTTTTCAATATAATACAAGAAAAATGACTTTATTTGGACAATTTATTAAATAATGTTTTCCCAATTTCAGAAGGTGACTTTGCAACGGTAATGCCACATTCTTCCATTTTATTAATTTTTTCCTTAGCTCCTCCTTTTCCACCTGAAATTATAGCTCCAGCATGACCCATCCTTCTTCCTGGTGGGGCGGCCAATCCTGCAATAAAACCTACAACTGGTTTTTTAATTTTATGATTTTTAATAAATTCTGCAGCTTCTTCTTCGGCTGTTCCTCCTATTTCTCCAATCATTAAGATAGATCTAGTCTCCTCATCGTTTAAGAACAAATCTAAACAATCTATAAAGCTTGTACCATTAATAGGGTCTCCTCCAATACCAATACAGGTTGTTTGTCCTAATCCATTTTCACTAGTTTGTGCAACAGCTTCATAAGTTAGTGTACCTGATCTAGAAACGATTCCGACTGAACCTTTTTTATGGATATTTCCAGGCATAATACCAATCTTGCATTCATCTGGAGTTATAATACCAGGACAATTTGGACCGATTAATCTTGAATTAGATTTTTCTAATTTCTGTTTAACTTTAAGCATATCGAGAACTGGAATTCCCTCAGTAACACAAATTATTAATTCTATAGATGCATTAATTGCTTCAATTATTGCTGCTGCAGCAAACTTTGCTGGTACATAAATCATAGAAGCAGTGGCTCCTGTGTTTTCTTTTGCTTCTTTGACAGTATTGAATACAGGTCTTTCAAGGTGAACTTGTCCTCCTTTTTTTGGTGTAACTCCCCCAACTAAATTTGTTCCATATTTTATTGCTTGCTCAGAATGAAAAGTTCCATGAGATCCTGTAAAACCTTGACATATAACCTTGGTATTTTTATTTACTAAAACTGACATAATTTACTTTATTGACATAACTACTTTTTTTGCTGCATCTCCAAGATCTGATGCTGAAATAATTTCTAGTCCAGAATTATCTAAAATTTTTTTGCCTTCTTTATAATTAGTTCCAGCCAATCTAATTACTAAAGGTACATTTATTTTAATTTCTTTTGCTGCTTCAACTAATCCTTTTGCAAGAACATCACATCTCATTATCCCCCCAAATATATTTATTAATATGCCTTTAACATTTTTATCAGATAAAATTATTTTAAAAGCTGCTGAAACTTTTTCTTTTGAAGCTCCACCACCTACATCTAAAAAGTTTGCAGGTTCTTCTCCGTATAATTTAATAATATCCATTGTTGCCATTGCAAGACCAGCACCGTTTACCATGCATCCTATTTTTCCATCTAACTTAATATAGGCTAGATCATATTTACTTGCTTCTATTTCTGTTTGCTCTTCTTCATTTAAATCTCTTAGATCTATTATTTCTGGATGTTTAAAAAGGGCATTATCATCAAAATTCATTTTTGCATCTAAACAGACAATTTTATTTTCTTTGGTTAAGATAAGTGGATTAATCTCGACTAAGCTTGCATCTTTTTCAATAAACATTTTATAAATTGATTTAATTAATTTTTGTGCTTCTTCATATGCATCCCGGTCTAAGTTAAATATTTCTATAATTTTTTTACAGTCATCATCAGAAATTTGGTCTCTAAATTCGACTTTAGTTGTTAAAATTTTTTCTGGATTATTTTTTGCTACTTCTTCTATATCCATTCCTCCTTGATCACTCGATATAAATGCAATTTTTGAACTCTCTCTATCTACTAGACATGACAGGTAAAACTCTTTACTAATTGATGATGCTTCTTCTACATAAAGCTTACGAACCTTTCTTCCATTAGGACCTGTTTGATGTGTTACCAGAATTTTTCCAATTAAATTTTTTGCTTCTTTTTCTAATTCCTCTAAATTATTTACTAATTTTATACCACCAGCCTTTCCTCTGCCTCCTGAATGAATTTGAGCTTTTAAAACATATTTTTCTGTATCTAAAACTTTAGCTTTTTCTAATAAATCTTTTACATCTGAGGCAAAAATACCATTGGGAACTATTGCGCCGTAATTTTTCAATATTTTTTTTGCTTGGTACTCGTGAATATTCATTAATTATATTTTTAAATCTGGATCTATAGCAGATGCTGCCTCCCATAATTTTTTCACGGAATCGATAGAATGATTAAATTCTGCTTTTTCTTTATCGTCCAATTCTATTTCTTCAATTTTTTCAATTCCATTTTTTCCTATAATTACTGGAACACCAGCATAAATTTTCTCAACACCATACTCGCCATTCATATATGCAGCACAAGGTAAAAGTTTTTTTTCATCATTTAAATATGCTGCGGCCATTTCAACTCCTGAAGCTGCTGGTGCGTAAAACGCTGATCCTTTCTCTAAATACTTAACTATCTCAGCTCCTCCATCTCTAGTTCTTTGATTAATACTTTCTAATTTTTCCGAAGAAATTTTTCCTTCTTTAACAAGATCTAATAAAGGTTTTCCAGATACCTTTGTAAATCTTGGCAATGGTACCATTGTATCTCCATGGCCACCCATTACCATAGCATCAATTTCTTTAACTGGAATATTTAATTCTTTAGACAAAAATAACTTAAATCTAGAACTATCTAATATTCCAGCCATACCAACTACTTTATTTGTTGGTAATCCTGAATACTTTTCAAATGCCATAACCATTACATCCAATGGATTTGTTATACAAATTACAAAGGCTTCGGGAGAATGGGTTTTTATTCCTTCAGCAACTTGTTTAATTATTTTTAGATTTATTCCAAGTAAGTCATCTCTACTCATTCCTGGTTTTCTAGGAACTCCTGCCGTAATGATTATGACATCTGAATTTTTAATATCTTCATACTTATCTGTACCTAAAAAATTAACGTTAAATCCATCTACAGATGAAGATTGTGCAATATCAAGAGCTTTACCTTTAGCTATACCGCCTGCTACATCAAATAATACAACTTCATCTACTAATTCTTTAATTCCAATTAGATGAGCTAAAGTTCCACCAATTTGTCCTGCACCTATTAAAGATATTTTTCTCATAATTATTTCATTACTGGCATAACAAATTCTGGATTTGATCTAAGTCCAGATGGCCACCTTGAAGTAATAGTTTTTAATTTAGTATAAAATCTTACACCTTCGGGACCATGCATATGTTGATCTCCAAATAAAGATCTCTTCCATCCTCCAAAGCTATGATATGCAACAGGTACAGGAATGGGTATATTTATTCCAACCATTCCAACTTTAATTTTATTTGCAAAGGTTCTTCCTGAATCTCCATCTCTTGTGTAAATACTAGTTCCATTTCCAAACTCATGGTCATTTATAAGTTGAAGAGCTTCATCAAAATTATTAACTCTAACAACAGATAAAACTGGTCCAAAAATTTCTTCTTTATATATTCTCATATCTGTTTTAACATGATCAAATAAACATCCACCAATGTAATATCCATTTTCATAGCCTTGTAGCTTGATATCTCGACCATCTACAACTAGTTTTGCACCTTCTTTTACACCTAAATCAACATATCCTTTAACTCTTTCTAAATGTTCTTTGGTTACTAAAGGTCCCATCTCAGAAGTTTTATCCATTCCTGGACCTATTTTCAGATTTTCAACTTTTTTTGATATTTGGTCAACCAAATCATCTCCAATATTACCTACTGCAACAGCTACTGACTGAGCCATACATCGCTCACCAGCAGATCCATATGCAGCACCCATTAATCCATTAACTGCTTGATCTAAATCACAGTCTGGCATTACAACACAGTGATTTTTGGCTCCACCTAATGCTTGAACTCTTTTTTCATTTTTTGCTGCATTTTCGTAAATATATTTTGCAATTGGCGTTGAACCAACAAAACTTACTGCAGGAATATTTTTATTTTCTAAAATAGCATCAACTACTTCCTTATCTCCATTTACAATATTAAAAACTCCATCTGGCAAACCAGCTTCCTTAAATAAGTGGGCTAATTTCATAGCACAAGATGGGTCTTTTTCAGAAGGCTTTAAAATAAAAGTATTTCCACAAGCTATTGCCATTGGAAACATCCACATTGGAACCATCGCAGGAAAATTAAACGGTGTTATTCCTGCACAAACTCCTAATGGCTGCCTAGTTGACCAACTATCTATATCTGTTCCAACATTTTCTGTGAACTCGCCTTTTAACATTTGAGGTATACCACAAGCAAATTCGACAACTTCTAAACCTCTTGTTAATGAACCTTTTGCATCTTCATAGACTTTTCCATGTTCTGCGACTATTAATTTTGTTAGTTCATCAGAATTTTTTTCAATTAATTCTTTAAATTTAAATATAATTCTTGCTCTTTGGATAGCAGGCACATTAGACCAAGTTTCAAATGCTGTTTTCGCCTTTTCGACAGCAAGGTCTAAATCTGATTTTGAACCCAATATAACTTCAGACTCTTGCTTTCCGGTTGCTGGATTAAATATTTTGCCTTTTTTATTAGATGAACCAGTAAATACTTTTCCATCAATAAAATGTTGAATTAAATTCATCTGTAAATTTTTTAAATAAGTAATTAAGTCGTTGCAAGCATTTTTTTTATCTCAGCGATAGCTTTTGCTGGATTTAAACCTTTAGGGCAAGCATTTGTGCAATTTAAAATAGTATGACATCTATAAAGCTTCAATTCATCAGCAACTTTTTCAAGTCTCTCTTTTCTATCTTCATCTCTGCTATCGATTATCCATCTATATGCCTGAAGCAAAACTGCAGGACCAAGATATTTATCTCCATTCCACCAATAGCTTGGGCAAGATGTAGAGCAACAGGCACACATAATACATTCATAAGCACCATCTAATTTTTCTCTATCTTTTTGAGACTGATAAATTTCATCATTCTTATCTTTAGAATTATTTTTTAACCAAGGTTCAATTGACTCATATTGTTTATAAAGACCATCTAAATCACCTATTAAATCTTTTTTTACTTTTAAATGAGGTAAAGGAAATATATCAATGTCTCCATTTATGTCAGCATGAGAAGTCGTACAAGCTAATCCATTTTTTCCATCCATGTTCATCGCACATGACCCACAAACTCCATGGGCACATGACTTTCTATAACTTAATGATGGGTCTATTTCATTTTTTATTTTATTTAGAACATCCAAAACTTTAGAAGGACAATTATCCATATCAACTTCATAAGTATCTATTCGAGGATTTTCTCCTGAAGAAGGATCCCATCTATATACATTTATTTTTCTAATATTTTTTGATCCAGTTTTATCTTTATAATAATGTCCTTTTTTTACTTTTGAATTTTCTGGTAAGTTTATCTGAACCATTAATATACTCTTTCTTGTGGTGGAAAATATTGAACATCATTAGTAAGTGTTGATTTATGAACATCCCTATATTCAATTTTAGTCTCTTTGCCATTGCACCATGTCAATGTATGTTTCATAAAATTGTCATCATCACGTTTTGGAAAATCTTCTCTTGCGTGAGCTCCTCTACTTTCTTTTCTATAATAAGCAGAGTCCACAGTAGTAATTGCTTGTCTTATTAAATTATCAAACTCTAAAGTTTCAACTAAATCAGTATTAAAAATAAGAGATCTATCTTTTACAGATATAGATTTCATTCCATCGTATGTTTTTCTTATTTCGTAAACTCCCTCTTTTAGATTTTTTTCTGTTCTAAACACTGCGCATTTTGATTGCATGGTTTTTTGCATTTCAAGTCTTAGTTCTGCTGTTAAAGTTTCTCCTTTAGCATTTCTCAATTTATCAAATCTATCAATACATTTTTCTGTCTCTGATTCATCTAAAACTTCGTGTGGAGCTCCTGGTTTAACAATTTCAGCTGCTCTTTTTGCAGCCGCTCTTCCAAAGACTACTAAGTCAATCAAGGAATTTGAACCTAGTCTATTTGCTCCATGAACAGAAACACATGCCGCTTCTCCTATAGCCATTAGCCCTGTAACTACTTTTTCAGATCCATTTACAGTTATTACTTCAGCTTTATAGTTTGTTGGTATTCCTCCCATATTGTAATGTACCGTGGGAACTACTGGAATTGGTTCCTTATTTACATCTACATTAGCAAATAATCTTGCAGCTTCTGTTATGCCTGGAAGTCTATTTTCAATTACATTTTTATCCAAATGGCTTAAATGTAAATGAACATGATCTTTATCTTTTCCAACTCCTCTGCCTTCATTAATTTCTATAGACATTGATCTGCTAACTACATCTCTTGATGCTAAATCTTTGGCATTTGGCGCATATCTTTCCATAAATCTTTCACCTTTTGAGTTTACCAAATATCCTCCCTCTCCTCTAACTCCTTCTGAGATTAGAGTTCCATGACCATAAATACCGGTTGGGTGGAATTGAACAAATTCCATATCTTGTAATGGCAAACCAGCTCTAAGCACCATTGCATTTCCATCACCTGTACATGTGTGTGCTGAAGTTGCAGAATAATATACTTTACCATAACCGCCAGTAGCAATAATTGTAATGTGAGATCTAAATCGATGGATAGTACCATCATTTAAATTCCAAGCAATAAGACCTTTGCATTCGCCATTTTTCATAAGTAAATCTAAGGCAAAGTATTCAATAAAAAATTCAGTTTTATGTTTTAAAGCTTGACCATATAAAGTATGTAGAATTGCATGGCCAGTTCTGTCTGCAGCCGCACATGTTCTTTGAACAATACCATTTCCATAATTTTTAGTCATACCTCCAAAAGGTCTTTGATAAATTTTTCCTTCCTCTGTTCTGCTAAAAGGAACACCATATTTTTCTAATTCAATTACAGCCTTAGGGGCTTCTTTACACAAGTATTCGATGCTATCTTGATCGCCTAACCAATCAGCTCCTTTTACAGTATCGTACATATGCCAACGCCAATCATCTTCCCCCATATTTCCTAGAGCAGCAGAAATTCCTCCCTGGGCCGCTGAAGTGTGGCTTCTTGTTGGAAATACTTTGGAAATACAGGCAGTTTTTAACCCAGCTTCACTTAATCCAACTGCAGCTCTTAAACCAGAACCACCAGCACCTAGTACAACAACGTCATACTCATGATCTATAATGTTATATTCACTCATAAGCTTAAATTTAATAATACAATAATAGTAAATAAAGGTAATAATATAGCAAAAATATTTAACGTTTTGTTTGCGGCATTTTTGATTTTTTCATCATTTATATAGTCCTCAAATACTTCACTTATGCTTAATGCTGAAAAAAAGTAAGCAAATATTAAAAATAAACTAATAAAAAATTTTGAAACTTGTGATGATAAAAAGGTAATTATTTCATCATAATCTTTATCATAGAAAGATACAAAATTAATAATAAACCAGAGCATTAATGGAATTAATATCAATGAACTTATTTTTAAAAATAACCATTTTTTTGTTATTGCCCTCATTATAGAAACTGTCTCCCCAATGAATAAATAAGGATTGTTAATATAAATGAAAAAATAATAACAATTATACCTGTAATATTAGTTGTTTTTATTTCAAAACCATAACCAAGATCCATAATTAGATGTCTAATCTCACTTAATACTTGAAAACTGAATGACCATGTAATTCCTAATGCTATAAATTTTCCGAAGAAAGAATTTAAAAATAATTTAATAATTTGATAATTATTTTCTCCTAAAAGCAAAAATGTAAACCAAAAACAAATTAATGTTATTGCTAAAATATTTATTATTCCAGTAATTCTAGTCACTATCGATACTAAAGAAGAAATGTGCCACTTATAAATTTGAATATGTGGAGATAATGGATTGTTATTTTCCATAAAAATCCTTTTCAATTAAGGACTCTGCAATTTCTACAGCATTTAAAGCTGCACCTTTGAGCAAATTATCAGACACAATCCAAAGATTTATTGAGTTGGCTTGTGACTTGTCTTCTCTAATCCTTGAAATAAATGTTTCAAATTTATTTTCAGCTTCAACTGGGGTTATGTAGCCACCATCTTTATGCTCATCTACTAATTTACAACCTGGAGAGGTTGATAGAACATTTTTAATTTCATTCAAATTATATTTTTTATTAAATTCAACATTTACACTTAGAGAATGTGATACTAATACCGGTATCCTGACACAGGTAGAAGTAATATTAATTTTATTATCTAAAATTTTTTTTACTTCATCATTAGTTTTTTGCTCTTCTTTTGTATAGCCATCTTCTAAAAAACTATCAATGTGAGGTATTGCATTAAAAGCAATTTGTTTTGTAAAATATTTTGATTCTAATTTTTTATTTATAAAAAATTCTTGCGTTTGACTTAACAACTCATCCATCGGATCTTTTCCTGCTCCTGATACTGATTGATATGTTGAAACGACAATCCTTTTTACATTATATAAATCATGCAAAGGCTTAAGAGCAACTACAAGTGGGATGACCGAACAATTTGCATTTGCAATTATATTTTTATTTTTTACATGAATTAATTCTTTAGAATTTACTTCTGGTACTACCAAAGGTATATCTGGATCTTTTCTAAAAAACTTTGAATTATCTATTACAATTGTTTTTTCAGCTGCAACATGTGCCCACTTTTCTGCTATCGCACTTCCTGCTGCAAAAAAAGCAACTTTAACTTTTGAAAAATCAAATTTTTCAAGATCAATAACTGTATATTCGTTTCCAGAAAAACTAATTTTTTTTCCTTCACTTTTAGATGATGCAACGAGAAATAATTCAGTTATTGGAAATTTTTTTTTTTCCAATACTTCAATTAATTTTCTACCTACGTTACCAGTGGCTCCTACAATCGCAATATTCATGGTGTTATTAGAACTTTTATACTAAATGAAAGGTAAATCACAAACTTTTCCATCAAAAGTTTGATCATTTATATCAATTTTTAGTGTTTGTGACACTTCCCAAAAAGGCTTTTTAATCATTGCTATTCCAATAACTTTTCCAAAATAGGGCGAATAACAGCCAGATCTTAATTCTCCAATTTTATTGTTATTTTCATCTTTTAAATCGATGGATCCTGAAACATTTATTGATTTAGCATCTATTTGAACTCCCATTAATTTTCTTTTAATTCCTAAAGATTGAATTTTTTTTAAATTTTCTTTTCCTAAAAAAACTACATTAGAATCTAGATTAATATATTTATCGAAACCACATTCGAAGGGATTGTCATTATTATCCATATCATTTCCATATGATAACAGTGCGCTTTCAATTCTTTCAATAAGATTTGGGCACCCTGGTTTAACATCGAATTCTTTTCCCATATCAAAAAGATGATCATACAATTCTAGACCTGAACTAGTATTTTCAACATAAACTTCATAACCTCCTTGCTTAGACCAGCCTGATCGAGCAATCAAATGTTTCGTTCCTTTAAACTCAAAGTAATCAAAATCAAAAAATTTCAATTTTGTTATTTTTTCCCCAAATATTTTTTCCATTAGCTTGAATGATTTTGGTCCTTGAACGGCCATTATATTTACATCTGGCTCAAATATATCAACCTCAAATTTATTCCCTATTGCCAAACCTTTCGCAAATAATATTACGTCTGAATCTGCAATAGAAATCCACCATCTGTTTATATTAAATCTAAGAATAACTGGATCATTAATTAAACCTCCCTTATCATCTATGATTGGGCAGTAATAACATCTTCCATCTCTAGATTTAGATAAATCTCTACAAGTCATTAACTGAACAAGCTTTGCTGCATCATTTCCAATAATTTCGACTTGTCTTTCGCCAGCAACATCCCAAACTTGTACATTTTTTTTAAGATGATTATAAGAATCTTCAATAGATCCAAAAGCTGCGGGCAATAACATATGATTATATATGCTGTAAGCCGTAACACCTTGTTTCTCTATTCTAGAAGTATAAGGCGTGCTTCTCAATCTTCTTGATTTAGCAATAGAAAATGTTTTCATATTTAAGTGCTTAATATTTTTTTGTTATTTAAAAATCAAGATAATTCCTTGACTTTTTTTCTAAGTTCAAATTTTTGGATTTTGCCCGTTGAAGTTTTTGGCAATTCACAAAAAACTACATTCTTTGGAACTTTAAATTTAGCAAGAGTTTCTTTACAAAAATCAATTAATTCTTTTTCTGTAACAGGTTTATCTTTTACAGATTCAATAAATGCACATGGCACTTCACCCCATTTTTCATCTGGTTTGGCTACTACTGCAGCAATAGATACCGAGGGATGTTTTGATAAAGTGTTTTCTATTTCAATTGATGAGATATTTTCACCCCCTGAAATAATTATATCTTTAGATCTATCTTGAATTTTTACGTATCCATCTGGATGCATAACAGCTAAATCTCCACTATGAAACCAGCCACCTTTCATGGCTTTATCTGTAGCTTCTTTATCTTTAAAATATCCTTTCATAACTACATTTCCTCTTATCATTATTTCTCCAATTGTTTTTCCATCTTTTGGGACTTCCTGCATAGTTTCTGGGTCCATGATAGTTACTCCTTCTGTATTAGGATATCTTACTCCTTGTCTAGCCTTAATCTCATTTTGTTTTTCCTCTTCAAATTCATTCCATTCTTCGTTCCATGCACATTGTGTTACATGACCATAAGTTTCAGTTAAACCATAGACATGCATTACTTCAAAACCAAGACTTTTCATTTTTTTAAAAATTATACTTGGCGGAGGAGCTCCTGCAGTTAAAACATAAACTTTTTGTTTTAACTTTTTACGGTCAGTTTCTGGTGCCCCTGTAATCATATTTAGTACTATTGGCGCACCACCAAAATGAGTTACATTATGTTCTTCAATTAATTCAAAAATTTTTTTAATATCAATGTTTCTTAGACAAATCGTTTTTCCATTTAACATTGGTACTGTCCAAGGATAACACCAACCATTACAATGAAACATTGGTACAACAGTTAAAAAATTAAGTCTATTTGGCATATTCCATGCGGTCGCGCTTCCTGTTGACATTAAATATGATCCTCTATGATGATAAACAACACCTTTTGGATTTCCAGTTGTTCCAGAAGTATAACTTAATGAAATAGCTTGCCATTCATCTTCGGGCATTTTCCAATTATAATCTTCATCACCTGTATTTAAAAATTCTTCATATTCTAAATCACCAATTTTTTCTAATTTAGATTGATCGGCATATTTATCATTTATATCAATTATAGTAATTTTTTTATTTAAAGCGCTTAAAGCTTTTTTAACTTCTGCGTGAAGTTGTCTATCCACAATCAAAACTTTAGCTTCACTATGATCTAAAATATATGCAATAGTTTTAGCATCTAACCTAATATTGATTGTATTTAATACTCCTCCAGTCATCGGAATTGAATAATGAGCTTCAAAAATTTCAGGAGTATTAAAAGCTAGGACTGAGACTGTATCTCCTTTGCTAATACCAATCTTTTCCAATGCACTTGCAAATTTAATACATCTTTTATACACCTCGCTCCAAGTATATTTTCTATCTTCATAAATTAATGCTTCATAATTGGGATAAACATCTTTTGCTCTTTGCAAAAAAGAAAGTGGGGTCAAAGGAACAAAATTTGCTACATTTTTATCTAAATTTGTATCATAATTACTCATAACTAATTAAATTTAAAATCCATTATGTAATTACTTCCTGTTATCGCTGACTTAAAATGACTTTCAGCCTTTGGTAAAACTCTATTAAAATAAAAGTTAGCTGTTTGTATTTTGTCTTCATAAAAATCTTTATTATTGTCATAATCTTTAAAACTAACTTCTAAAACTTTTATCCAGGCATGGGCTGTTGCTACTAATCCTAAAACTTTTAAATAATCATTACAAGCTGCACTTACATCATCTTTGGAATCGTTTATTTTTTCTTTAATCCAGTCAGTAAACTTTATCAACATATCTAAATAATTATCCAATTGCTTTGTAAATGATTGAATTTTTTCATCTTTAATATTTATTTCTTCTTTAACTAACTTTAGATATTTATCAATTATGTCTCCATTTTTAGTTACAAGTTTTCTAAAAACTAAATCAGCAGCTTGTACTGAGTTTGTGCCCTCATAAATTGGAGTAATTCTATTGTCTCTATATAATTGTTCAATACCAAGATCTTTTGTAAAACCATATCCTCCATGAATTTGCATTGCTTCACTTGTAATTTCCATACCCATATCAGTAAACATTGATTTAACTACAGGAGTCATTAATGAAACAAAATCAGATGCCTCTTGTTTTGCATTTTCATTACTATGATGAAGACTAACTTCTGTCTGTTGCGATAGCCAAAAGCATAATGCTCTTTCTCCCTCAATTATTGATTTCATATTTAATAATGATCTTCTTATATCTGCATGGTCGATTATAAAATCAGCACCATTTTGAGACTTCGTATTATTTGCTTTTCCTTGTTTTCTTTCTTTTGCATAAGAAAGTGAATTTTGATATGCAATTTCAGATATTCCAAGACCTTGTATTCCAACAACAATTCTTTCTAAATTCATCATTGTAAACATTGAATTAAGTCCTCTATTTTTTGGCCCAATCATATAACCAGTGGCTTCATCAAAATTTAGAACACATGTTGCCGATCCTTTAATGCCCATCTTATTTTCTATAGATCCAGTTGATACACCATTTCTAGAACCTACATTTCCATCTTCTTTAACAATAAATTTAGGAACAAGAAAAAGGCTTATACCTTTTGTGCCTTTTGGTGAGTCAGTTGCTCTTGCTAAAACTAGATGAATTATATTTTCAGTTAGATCATGATCTCCTGAAGTAATAAATATTTTTTGTCCACTAATCTTGTAAGTGCCATCGGATTGTTCTTCTGCCTTTGTTTTTAATAGACCTAGGTCAGTACCACAGACTGGTTCGGTAAGGCACATAGTACCACTCCACTTACCTTCAACCATCTTTGGTAGATAAGTATTTTTTATTTCTTCGCTAGCATGACGCAATATACAATTATAAGCCCCTATGGTTAACTCACTATAAAGTTTAAATGCAAGGGATGTCGATGATAACATTTCATCAAAGAAAGTACTGACAGTTTTCGGCATTCCTTGTCCCCCATATTTAGGGTCACAAGACAAAGAAATCCATCCATCTTCAATAAATTTTTTATATGCCTCTTTATACCCAGGAGAAGTTCTAACTACTCCATTTTCTAAAACAGGAGGGCTCTCATCTCCTGATTTTGCTAAAGGTAATATTAAATTTTGACTAATTTTTGCAGCTTCTTCTAAAATATCTTTAACTAATTCTGAATTTACTTCTTTATATTTTTCAATTTCATTATATTTTTCATTGTTTCTCAACTTATTAAAAAGAAACATCATGTCTTCTAATGGAGCAATATAATTTGGCATAAATATATTCTAGAATAAATGATTAATTATTGCAATTTTGAAATTATCGCATCACCCATTTCTGATGTTGAAACTTCTTTTGTGCCTTTTGATAATATATCTTTAGTTCTTAATCCTTCATCTAAAACACTTTGAACCGCTTTTTCCAAATTATTGGACTCTTTATCTAAGTCCAAAGAATATTTTAACGCCATAGCAAAACTTAAAATTGTTGCAATTGGATTCGCAATTCCATTGCCTGCTATATCAGGTGCAGAACCATGAACTGGTTCATATAATGATCTCATATTTCCATTTTTATCTTTAGCTCCTAATGATGCAGAAGGTAAAAGTCCTAGAGAACCAGTCAACATTGCTGCCTCATCTGACAACATGTCTCCAAAAAGATTATCAGTAACAATTACGTCAAATTGCTTAGGGTATCTCACTAATTGCATGGCACAATTATCTGCAAGCATATGTTTTAATTCTATATCTTTATATTCCTTTTCATGTAAAGTTTTAACTTCTTCTTTCCAAAGTTGGCCTGCCTCCATAACATTTGATTTTTCACAAGATGTAACTTTTTTGCTTCTTTTTCTCGCAAGATCAAAAGCGACACGAGCAACTCTTTCGATTTCACTTGAAGTATATACATGAGTATTAATTCCTTTTCTTTCTCCATTATCAATAGGTTTAATTCCTCTTGGCTCCCCAAAATAAATTCCTCCGGTTAGTTCTCTCACAAAAAGTATGTCTAAATCTGATATTAAATCAGGCTTTAAACTTGAAGCATCTACTAATTGCTTAAAGCAGATTGCAGGTCTAAGATTAGCAAATAATTTTAATTCTTTTCTCAATTTTAATAATGCTCGTTCAGGTTTTTTTGAAAATTCAAGATCATCCCATTTAGGTCCCCCAACAGCTCCTAATATTACAGCTTCACTTTCTAATGCTTTATAGAATACTTCGTCTGTAATTGGTGTTCCATTTTTTTCGTAAGAAGCACCTCCTACTAGTTCTTCCTCAATTTCAAAATCTAATGATTTATTTTTGTTAAACCAGTTTATTATTTTTTTTACTTCACCTATAACCTCGGGGCCAATACCATCACCTGGTAATAATAAAAATTTTCTTTTTTTAACTTTAATCATTAAAAATCCATGGTTTATTAGATTTTATCTCTTTTTCAAATGAAACAATATTATCTATTTTTTCTAAAGATAAGGCAATATCATCTAAACCTTCCATCAAACATTTTTTTTTAAACTCATCAATTTCAAAATTAATTTCTTTATTACCAAATTTAATTTTTTGATCAGATAAATTAACTGATATTTCTTCTTTTCTATTTGAGTATTCTGAAATTTCCTTTATTTCTTCTTCGCTTAGAGTTATAGGTAAAATTCCATTTTTAAAACAATTACTATAAAAAATATCTGCAAAGCTTGAACTAATAACGCAAGTAATTCCAAAATCTAAAAGTGCCCATGGCGCATGCTCTCTTGATGAACCACATCCAAAATTTTTTCCTGCAATTAATATTTTAGATTTTGTAAATGGATCATTATTTAAAATAAAATTATTTATTTTATTTCCTTTTTCATCATATCTCATTTCAAAAAATAAATTTTTTCCTAAACCAGTTCTTTTTATAGTTTTTAAAAACTGTTTAGGAATAATCATATCTGTATCAATATTAACTATTGGAAGATATGCAGGTATACTTTTAACGGTTGTAAATTTTTTCATTTAATTTTGATACTTTCTGACATCATCTAGGTTTCCAGAAATGGCTGCTGCTGCTGCCATTGCAGGACTTACAAGATGAGTTCTGCCACCACGTCCTTGTCTTCCTTCAAAATTACGATTTGATGTTGAGGCGCATCTTTCTTCTGGTTTTAATTTATCAGCATTCATTGCAAGACACATTGAACATCCAGGTTCTCTCCATTCAAATCCCGAATTTATAAATATTTTATCTAAACCTTCTTGCTCCGCCTGTTCTTTAACTAATCCTGAACCAGGAACAATTATTGCATTAACATGGGATGCTATTTTTTTATTTTTTAAAATTTTTGCTGCTTCTCTTATATCTTCTATTCTTCCATTGGTGCAGCTACCTATAAAAACCTTATCAATTTTTATATCCTTAACGTTTGTATTGGGTTTTAAACCCATATAATTTAATGATCTTTGTATTGAACTTTTTCTATCTTCATCTTTCTCATTATCTGGATTAGGAACTTGACCATCTATTTCTATAACATCTTGTGGTGAAGTTCCCCAAGTTACCATTGGTTTTATTTCTGAGCCTTCTAAAATAATTTCTTTATCAAATTTTGCATCAGAGTCTGTTTTTAATTTACTCCAATATTCTACTGCTTTTTCCCAATTTTCATTTTTTGGAGACATAGGTTTATTTTTTAAATATTCAAATATTTTTTCGTCTGGCTGAATTAATCCAGCTCTAGCTCCACCTTCAATTGTCATATTACAAATTGTCATTCTTTGCTCAACACTTAAGACTGATATTAAATTTCCAGAATATTCAATTACATATCCTGTTCCACCTGCTGTTCCTATTTTTCCAATAATTTGTAAAATTACATCTTTTGCAGTAACTCCAACTGATAATTGACCGTTAACGCTTATTCTAAAATTTTTAGATTTTTTTTGCACTAAAGTTTGGGTTGCTAAAACATGTTCAACTTCGGATGTTCCTATTCCAAATGCTAAGGCACCAAAAGCACCATGAGTAGCAGTATGGCTATCTCCACAAACAATTATATTTCCAGGTTGAGTAAATCCTTGCTCTGGTCCAATTATATGAACAATACCTTGTCTTTTATCATCCATACCAAACAATTTAATTCCAAACTCTTCACAGTTTTTATCTAAAGTTTCTACTTGTATTCTAGAGTCTTCATCCGATATCCCTTTTGATCTATCAGTTGTAGGAACATTATGATCTGCTACTGCAAGAGTTAATTTTGGATGTCTAACTTTTCTATTTGATGTTCTTAATCCTTCGAAAGCTTGTGGGCTTGTAACTTCATGAATTAAATGTCTATCCACAAAAAGAAGGGAAGTTCCATCTTTTTGTTCATGAACCAAATGTTCATTCCATATTTTATCGTAAATTGTTTGTGACATTAAGAAAAAATTATTTTTTCTGCTCTGCTTTTTCTTTTAATTGTTCTTTTTTTTTTTCGTCTTTTTCAGGAGCTTTTTTTTGAGCAGGTTTAGCTTCTGCTTTTGGTGCCTCTGCTTTAGCTTCTGCTTTTGGCGCCTCTTCAATTTTTTCTTCCGTTGCAGGCATTACATTTTCTTCGGTAACCTGCTGAATTTTTGTCTCAACATCTATACCAATTTTCTTTTTAATTTTTTCAGCTATTCTTGCAGACTTTCCTGTTCTATCTCTCAAATAATATAATTTTGCACGTCTAACTTTTCCTGATCTAATTACTTTAATAGTATCTACTATAGGACTATATAATGCAAAAGTTCTTTCAACTCCTTCACCAAAAGAAATTTTTCTTACAGTAAAAGAAGAATTAATATCTCTATTTTTTTTTGCTATGCAAACACCTTCGAAGTATTGAATTCTATCTCTTTTTCCCTCTGTAATTCTAACTCCAACTTTTATAATATCCCCAGGAAAGAAGTCTGGATGCTTTCTTTCTGAAATTATTTTTTTAACGTTGGATTGATTTATTTCTTCTATTGTTTTCATTTTAATTTTTTTTATATTTTTGCCATAAATCTGGTCTTCGGTCGCGTGTTATAGCCTCAGATTGGGATAAACGCCAGTCTTTAATTTTGGCATGATCACCCGATAATAGAACATCTGGTACACCTTTATCTTCCCAAATTTGAGGCTTGGTATACTGAGGATATTCTAAAAGTCCATTCTCAAAACTCTCTTCTTCAGAAGAATTTTCGTTTCCTAAAACACCTGGAAGAAATCTTAAAATTGCATCAAGAATAACAAAAGTTGCTACTTCTCCTCCTGATAAAATAAAGTCACCTATACTAACTTCTTCTATATCCCTACTTTGAATTATTCTTTCATCAATACCTTCAAAATGACCACATATAAAATTTATAGTTTTTTCATGTGAAAGCTCTTTAGCATATTGGTGATCAAATAATCTTCCTTTGGGACTTAAATAAATTATTTTTTCTTTTTTCTTAATATTATCATCTAAAGATTTGGCCAAGACATCAGCTTTTATTAACATTCCATTTCCACCTCCATAAGGAGTGTCATCAACTGTCTTATGCTTATCAAGTGAATAATCTCTTATATTTACTGTTTCTAAATTCCAAATTTTTTCTTTCATAGCTTTTCCAAATAAACCTTTAATCAAATAGCCCGGGAAGTATTCTGGATATAATGTAAATATTCGAGACAAAAACATTTATTTTTTTTCTTCTTTAGGTGCTTCTGCTTTAGCTTCTTCTTTAGGTGCTTCTGCTTTAGCTTCTTCTTTAGGTGCTTCTGATTCTCCTTCTTTTTTTCTATTTTTTTTAGGAATTGCTTTTTGAGGATTATTACCTTTGGCTGGCATAGGCATTATTTCTTTTTCACCTAAAATTCTTGCTACTCTGGTTGTAGGTCTGGCTCCTTGGCCTAACCAATATTTGATTCTTTCAATATCTAGTCCTATTCTTTCTTTTTTATCTTTTGGTAGCAATGGATTAAAAAATCCTAATTTTTCTATAAATCTTCCATCTCTGGGAAACCTACTATCTGCAACTACAATTTTGTAAACGGGTCTTTTTTTTGTTCCACCCATTGATAACCTCATTTTTAACATTCTTTCTCCTTTTATTTTATTTAAGTTGATTAAAAAGTTCAGGCGGAATTCCTTTATCTGCCATTCCTTTCATATTTCCTTTAGACATCTTTTTCATCATTTCAGACATCATTTTAAATTGTTTTAACAATTTATTGATCGTAGCTACATCAGTACCAGAGCCACTAGCAATTCTTTTTTTTCTAGATCCATCAATTATTTTAGGATTTTCTCTTTCTTTTTTTGTCATTGATAAAATTACAGCTTCATTTTGAATAATAATTTTTTCATCAACACCTGCTTGATCCATTTGAGATTTAATTTTTGAAACGCCGGGAAGAAAAGACATTATACCTTCTATGCCTCCCATTTTTTTCATTTGTCTAAGCTGTGAAAGATAATCTTCTAATGAAAACTGGCCTTTTTTTAAATTGTCTTCTGTTTTTTTTAAATTTTCTTGGTCTAAATCTTCAGAGGCTTTTTCAACAAGAGAAACTATATCTCCCATACCTAATAATCTATTTGCTATTCTATCAGGATAAAAAACCTCAAAATTTTCTATTTTTTCACCAACACCTAAAAATTTGATTGGAACATCAGCAACATATTTCATACTTAATGCTGCACCACCTCTACCATCACCATCTGATCTTGTAAGAACAATTCCTGTTAAATTAACTGTGTTTTTAAATTCTTTTGCTACATTAGCCGCAACTTGTCCTGTTAATGAATCTGCCACCAATATTGTCTCTGATGGATTAATTATGCTTTCAATTTGTTTGATTTCATTCATCATTTGAAAATCTATTTGAGTTCTTCCCGCTGTATCAAACAAAATTACTTCTGATCCATTTAAATTTGCAGCACTTATTGCTCTTCTACAAATATCTGCTGGAACTTGTCCTTCTATTGCTGGTAAAGTTAAAATATTATTTTGTTCTCCTAATAATCTTAATTGTTCTTGGGCTGCTGGTCTATAAACATCAAGACTAGCCATCATTACTTTTTTTTTATTATTTTTTTCTAAAAATCTTGCTAATTTTGCTGTTGTTGTTGTTTTTCCAGATCCTTGAAGTCCAACTAGCATAATAGGCACTGGGGGTACTGCATTTAATTGAATATCTGAAGTTTTATCTCCTAGAAAGGAGACTAGCTCGTCATAAACAATTTTGACCACCATTTGTCCTGGTGATGTTGAGCGAACTATTTCTTGTCCTAAAGCCTTTGGTTTAACTCTATTGATAAATTCTTTTACAACTTCAAGAGATACATCTGCTTCTAGAAGCGCAAGTCTAATACTTTTTAAACCTTCATCTACCTGATTTTCATCTAAGGAAGGTGCTTTTTTTAAAGAAGAAAATATTTCTTCAAATTTATTCGTTAAATTTTCAAACATAATTTTACACAGCAAGTATCGCACCAGTGGGCGAACCCTCGCTGACTGGTGTCGATCTCTTTGTTTCCAAAGACACCGCAAAATGCTGTATTTGCGGAAATTGCGATAAACTATAATAGAGGTTCAAAAAGTCAATAAATAAGTTAAATAACTATATATGGACATAAAAGCTTTTAAAATGGATGGGTTAGGAAATGATTTTCTAATTGTTGATAGAAGAAAAAAATCTATTTCCATTAAAAAAGAAAAGATTATTGAATTAGGGAAAAGCGATAGTATCGGATTTGATCAATTAATTTTTATTGATGAAATTGACAATGTTACTCCGAGTTATAATCCAATAACAATATATAATTCTGATGGAGAAAAAGTTGAAGCATGTGGAAATGGTAGCAGGTGTGTAGCAAAAATTTTATGTGATCAAGAAAAAAAAGAGGAAGCTGTAATTGTAACATCGAACAGAATACTAAAAGCTCAAAAAATTTCTGAAAATAGTATAAGAATTGAAATGGGGGAACCTATTTTTGAATGGAAAAAGATTCCTTTATCAAAAGATATAAATCATAAAAAGATTAATATAAAAATTGATGATTTTGAATTAAAAGATGGTTTCGCAATAAATGTTGGAAATCCTCATATAGTTTTTTTTGTAGATGATTGTTTTAAATATGATTTAAAAAAATTAGGGCCATTAATTGAAAATTATGAGTTATTCCCTGAGAAAATAAATGTCACATTTGCTCAAATAAAAGATTCATCAAATATACTAGTCAATGTTTGGGAGCGTGGAGCGGGTTTAACAAAAGCTTGTGGAACAGCTGCGTGTGCAACTGGAGTTGTTGCATTTGAAAAAAAATTATCTGGAAACAATACTAACATTCATTTTAAAGAAGGTATTTTAAATATTAAATATAATAATGTAATTTCAATGGCAGGCCCCGTTTCAAATATTAAAGAAATAGAAATAAAATTATAATGGGAATTTTTGAAAAATTTAGATTAGGTTTTAAAAAAAGTGCTAATAATTTTACATCTGGATTAAGAGAAATAATAATTAAAAAAGAAATAGATGATAGTACATTAAACAAAATAGAGGAATTTTTAATAAGCTCAGATGTTGGAATTGATGCAGCTTCTGATATTAGAGATATAATTGCTCAAAAAAAAATTGATCCTAAAGAAGATCCGATTTCAGAAGTAAAAAAAATTTTAAAAGAATACATAATCAAACTAATGCAGCCATTGGAAAAACAAAAATTTTTCGAAAAAAAGGAAAATTTAAATGTTGTTTTAGTCTCAGGAGTAAATGGGGTCGGGAAAACAACTACTATAGGTAAAATAGGAAAAATTTTTAGAGAAAATAGTAATGAAGTTTTGTTTTCAGCTTGCGATACATTTAGAGCTGCCGCTATTGATCAATTGGAAAAATGGTCTGAAAAAGTTAATGCTAAAATTATTAAATCTGATCCTGGATCTGATCCTGCCTCCGTTGCTTATAAAGCAATGGAATATTCAAAAAAAAATAATATTAATCAAGTACTTATCGATACAGCAGGAAGATTACAAAATAAAAAAAATCTTATGGATGAATTCAAAAAAATAGCAAATGTTGTTAAAAAAATTGATGAAACTGCGCCACATGAAGTCATTTTAGTTTTAGACGCAACATCAGGACAAAATATTATTAATCAATTGGAAGAGTTTAATAAAATTATACGTATAACAGGCTTAATCATGACAAAACTAGACGGTACAGCAAAAGGTGGTGTTTTAATTGCTATATCTAAAAAATATAAAGTTCCAATTATAGGCTTGGGATTGGGAGAAAAAGAGGATGATTTACAAATATTTAATGCTGAACAATTTGCTAATGCATTTATTCAATCGAATTAATTAAATTTTTTGAAATTAAAGGCTTATAAATATTACATTCAAAGTTATTTTTAAGAGATTTATAACCACAATTTTGTGCATAAGTAGAAATTATAAAATTTAATTTTCCCCGATTTTTTTGAATTCCAAGTTTTTTTTTCTGTATGTCGAAAGTTAAATTTTGATTATAATCTTTGAAAGCGCTTACAAGAATTAAAGTATTGTTATCATTTAAAAGATAATATGCAAAATCTTCTGGGAAGACTGGATACTTATAACTTTTAAAAAATTTTTTAGCATTTTTGGGAAACCAATCATAAGAAATTAGGGAATGTTCTTTTTTTGTTAAATGATCATAAATATACAAATCTTGTGGATAGTCAGTAATATAGTTTGAATATTGACCTTTTGCTATAATAGGTTTTTCTCTGGTCTTAAAATATAATGTAAATTTATCATGATGAGATTGCATCTTTCCAATATAAAAATATTTTCTATAGTTTTGATCATTTAAATCTGCAAACGATAAATTAGCATAAAATAATATGAAAATTATAAATATTAATTTTTTCACAATATAAAATTAATATGCAAAAATGATGGGCATTTGTTTAAATTGTGTCTTAATTTAAACTTTGAATAAATGATTTTATAGAATTAATCAGATCATTATTAAAGTCCATCATATGATCGTCATATTTAGAAAAATAGGAGTATTTGGGTTCATTTGCTAATTGAAAAATTTTTTCTCCCATCCAGAATGGAACTATTTTATCTGCTTCACCATGCATAACTAATATTGGTGAAATAATATTTTTTATCTTCTTGTCGCTTTCATATTTATCTTTTAGTAGCAATTTGATTGGAAAAATTGGGTACTTAGATTTACCTGCCGCAATCATAGAAGTAAATGGAGATTCTAAAATTATTCCTGCAAAATTTCTATTTTGTGCTATTTCTGTAGCAACACCAGTACCAAGGGACTCCCCGTAAATTATTATATTTTCTTCATTAATACCATCATTTATTAGCCAATTGACAGCACTTCTGGCATCTTCATAGAGACCTTTCTCAGTTGGTTTTCCTGCATTACCATTAAATCCTCTCCATGAAAGTAATAGAAAATTAATATTCATATCATTGAAGTGATTAATTTTATGTATTCTATTTTCTAGCGATCCTGCATTACCATGTAGGTAAAGTATAGTTTTGAGTTTTGTATTATCCTTTTTATGATACCAGGCTATTAAATCGATATTATCTTCTGTTTTAATATTAACCTTCTCAATTTTTACAGTTAATTTATCTCCAGAATAATTATTTTCTGTTGGATGATACAATAGACTTCTTTGAAAAAAATATAGTCCAAGTGTAACTGATAAATATACCAGAACTACTAAACTAATTAAAAACAAATTATACATTTTTGTATTACGCATTTTTATTTTTCATCAAAAAATATAAATAACTTAAAATACAAATTATTAAATAAACTGTAAAAGAAATTTTAAAACTTTGAACTTCTTCTTTTCCTAAAAATTGGCAAAAATCGATAACTAAACCAATTCCCCACTGCATAATAAAGGTACCCACAAATATGAGTAAGTTAAATGATGTTAGCGATTTGCCCGCTAAACTTGTTGGAAAAGATAAAGCTACAGCGGGTTGAGTAAGTGTTAATACTATTGAAGTAAGTAAGTAAATTGTAAAATGTATTGCTCCTGCATTTTCTCCTGAAATAATAATAATAAATAATGACAAATAACTAATTGGTAATCCAAATTTAATTAATTTCATTGTCTTAAATCCAAGTTTTGTAATTTTGGGTAAAATGTATCCAAATATAAAAAAAGCAAATAGCATCGTTACATTTATCCAAAAAAGACCTGTTGCACTTTCTAAAGGATTATATCCAGCAACTCTAATCATCCACGGCCCTGCCCATAAGGTTTGGACTGCAACCATTCCTCCATAATTAAATAAACCTAGAGGAATTGTGCTTATAAAAAATTTATTTTTCCAAACATCTGATAAGGATCCAGCATTTATTTTTTCGATATTATTTTCTGTTTTCCATTTAGGAATAAAAACTAATGTTAATACTATAACAATAAGTATTAAAATAGATATTAAACCAAAAATCCATCTCCATCCAATAATTGGTAATAGAATTTGAACTGGCAAAGTTGAAAAAACAAATCCCATCGAAAGCACCATTAGCATCCAAGCATTAGCTCTTTGCTGATACTCATCTGCAAACCAAATTCTGTAACCGGTTAAAGGTGCCATTAAACATGCACTAACCCCAACTCCAATTAAAATTCTTGATATAAGTAAACCAGAAAAACTTTGCGCTAAAGCAAATGCAACTGTTCCAATTATTGCAATTAATAAAAATGATGAAACAATTTTTTTAGGACCATGCCTATCTAGCAAATAACCAAGCGGTAATTGCATGGTTGCAAATCCTAAAAAATAACCACCGGCTAACAATCCTAAATTTCCAGCAGTTAAATTAAACTCTGTAGTTAGTAGTGGAGATAAAGTTGCAGTAATTGCTCTTAAAAGAGCAGATATAAAGTAACCACAAGCAAATACAAAAAATATCAAAACCGCTTTTTTAATCGGTAAAATATTTTTCTCCATTAACTTAAATTAGAAATTTAAAGATATATCTCTGTGAACTGCATTGCAACTTGCAACCATTTTAGCTTGTTCTTTAGTTAAACGCGACTGCAGCCTTAAACCTATATTATTGTTTATAACTGAATTATATTTTTTTATTTCTGGCATTAAGTTTTCAGCAGCACTTTTTCTCCATTTGACTTCTTGGTCAAACAACATAATAGCTTCTGAGCTTGCATCTGAAACTTTGCTATCATCTATTTCATCACTATCAATCAAAGAATATAAATCATCTAATCTATTTGCAAATTCTTCTGCTCCCGCAATCTCTCCAAGTTTTTCAAATAAATTATCTATAATTGAAATAGAATTTTCATAATCTGCATTGGTAATATATTTCTTTAAATTATTAATTTCTGAGGAAAGATCATTTAATTTTTCGTGATCATTTATAAACATCACAATTTGCTCTAGATTATCGTAAGCTTGATCAACATTTTTTCTATATCTTTTTGTTTGAGTATTTTTTGTTTTCTTAAGAATTTCAAATTCTTTATTTCTAGAAGTCCAATTTTCTGGGATACTATTATTTATTTCTTCAATTTCTAATTTATAATCTTCTATTTTAAGTTTAATTTTATTTTTTTGAGATAAATCGTCTTTATCTAAATTCCTAATTTGAGCCTCTGATTTTTGTATTTTCTTTTCTATAGTTCTTATTTTCTTTTGTTTTTTTCTTACAATATAGTGAAAATCTCTATAATCTTTTGCATAAAGATTGTATTCATTTTCTGTTTTTTGAAGTTTTTTAACTAAAGCAAATGTTCCTAATGCATTTTCAAAATGTTCTTCAAAAATATCTAATTTATCAATAGGGATATCAGATGGAATTTTTGATTGGAAGTTTGTTATTGCAAATTTAATTTTTTGTTCATCATTATTATAAATAGCAAATTTATATTCTTGTAAACATTGTTGAAGTTTAGGATTCATTGGGGGTGGTGCTACATTGGAAGTTAAATATGTTCTTGCTGGCAAATAATTTACTAAACTTGGATAAAAACCTACAATACCAAGTCCAACAAGTTGTAATACTATAAAAGGGACAACGCCTTTCCATATATTTAAAGTAGTAACATTTTTAGGAGCGACACCTTTTAAATAAAATAATGCAAAACCGAAAGGAGGAGTTAAAAAAGAAGTTTGCAAATTAACCCCTATCATCACACCTAACCAAATAGCGCTTACGTTTGCTCCCGTTTCAGCTAACAATATAGGAGCAATAATAGGTACTACTACTACTGCAATTTCAATAAAATCTAGGAAAAAGCCTAAAAGAAAAATTACTGCCATCACAACAATAAATTGGACCCAAAATCCTCCTGGCAAATCTTGCAGAAAATCTCTTACTAATTCTTCACCGCCAAAAGCTCTGAAGCCAGAAGTTAACATTGCTGCTCCTAATAAAATTATAAAGACCATTGAAGTGGTAACACAAGTTTCTGTTACAACTTCTTTTAGAACATTATCTATTTTAAAAGCTCTCCAAAAACTCCAAACTACACCGATTAAAAATGTAAATGTAAAAAAACCAGCAATTAAAATTGCAGTCAAGTTTCTTGTCTCAATAGCTTTAATATTTAAATTAAAATTACTTGAAATATAAAAAATAGGGACTAAAGAAACAACGCTAATTATTAATGGATAGAAAGCATCTTTTCTACCTTGATGAAGTCTATAACCTGCCATCATAGTGGCACCTATAGCTCCAATTGAACCTGCTTGATTAACTGTTGCGATACCCATTAATATAGAGCCAAGCACTGCAAAAATTAATGCAAGTGGCGGTATAATTACCCAAACAACTTTTATCCAAAATTTAAAATCGAATTGGCCTTTAAATGGAACAGGTGGAGCTGCTTTAGGGTTTAATCTTGCATATATAAATACATACAACATATATAAACCAACTAATACTAATCCAGGTAATAGTGCTCCAAGAAACATATCTCCTGCACTTGTAGAACCAACTCTAAATTCTCCTGGCATATTAAATTCACCGGTGATTAATTTGTAATCTGTCTGTCTAATTGTGTTTGCAACATCAGCAGCACTTGCTAGTTGATCGGCTATTATAATTAGTACAATAGATGGAGGTATTATTTGTCCAAGTGTTCCTGATGAACATACAATCCCGCTTGCAAGGCTCTTATCATATTTATTATTCAACATAGTGGGCAATGAAATTAAACCCATAGCAATTACTGTTGCTCCAACTATACCCGTAGTTGCCGCAAGAAGTGCTCCTACGAAAATTACTGAAATACCTAATCCTCCTGGAATAGGACCAAATAACTGACCCATGGTAACTAGAAGGTCTTCTGCAATTTTAGATTTTTGCAGCATTATTCCCATAAAAATAAATAGAGGTATTGCTATTAAAGTATCAGTTTCTACATCCCAATAGTTACTCCTAAAATTTGTAATACCTGCTGTAAGCCATTCAATGGGGCCATCGGTTGCAAAATAAGCTCCTACATCTTGTTCAAATAAATATCCAAAAAAAGCCGCAAAACCTATAGAAATAATTGCAGAACCAGGCAATGCAAAAGCAACGGGATAACCTGATGCCAATGCTACTATCATTATAATTACAAGAAGAGCTAAAAATAAATGTTCCATAAATTATCTATTCAAAAGTTTATAACTGCTCCCCATAAAATAACTCGTAAATTGGATTAACATAGTTGTCGCAAATACTGCTAAATAAACTGCCATTAAATATAACAAATATAATCCGTTAGATCCTTGCTGAGTTATTTCAAAAGAAATAACTGGTCCATTAATAATACTGGCTTTGCCACCCATTCCTAAAAATAGAGTTATAAGACAAAGTGGAATTCCTAATATCAAAGATCCAATTGAATTTGTCCAAGCTTTTTTTCTTTCACTAAAACCAGTATATAAAACATCAACTCTTACATGTCCTTCATGCATTAAAGCATATGCGCTGGCAAAAAGATATAGGGCCGAATACCAGAAACGAACTAAATCTCCTTGAAAAGCCTGTTCATATTCAAAAATAAATCTAGACAAAACAATAAAAAATTCACTTGCTACAACTAGAACAGCCAACCAAATAAAACCTACTGTTCTCGTAAAGTATCCAATTATAAATGATATTAAAATTAAAGGAAAATGAACAAAAGTAATTCTAAAAGCTGGAACAACTAATTTTACTTTTAGAGTTTCACCTAAAATTGGTTCTACTAATTTTTCTACAACCATAAACGAAACTATTAAATCTGCAATTCCAACAATTAAAACAGCCCAAAAAGATGAACGAATAATATAAGCAGTAAACTTTGTGAGTATTTCTGAGTCAGTTTCCAGAGTTTGTTTAATTGACCTTAATACATAAAAAATAGCCAATACTACAGAAGCAAAATAAAAAAATAATTGTATATATGAAAAAGTTAAAGCAGAATCTTCTAAAGGTTTGCTTAATTTTTTAAATCCAAATAGGCCATAATTTGAAAATAATTTTTTAACACCGGGCCATTCAAACCAAACAGTTAAAACATTATTAATTAAAAAAACAAAAGTAATAGCTAATATTGAATAACTAAATATTCTAATTAATATCGGTAAATTACTTTTTTTAACCATAAAATAAAAATTTTTATTAAAAAAGGGCCCTAAAAAGGGCCCTTAATATTCATTTACTTAAACTTTAATTATTATAATCCTAAAGCTCTGTTTCTTTGACTGATATATGGTGAGTCAGATAAGTTAGTCCAAGCACCAATCTCTGTACGAGCTTTAACGAAAGCTTTATGAACTCTAGCAGCTAAATCACTATGTTGTTGCACTTCGTCATAGACTTCAGCAGCACCTTTAGCAAAAGCGTCATAAACTTTGTCATTAAACTTCTCAAGTTTAACGCCATTCTCATTTACTAAACGAGCTAATGCAGCACCATTTTTAGCGTTGTACTCAGCCATTGTAATTTCATCTGCCCAAGCACACGCAGTTTTAATTATGATTTGGTCTGATTTTGACAAGCTAGTAAACCATGATTTATTAACACCACATGCTAACATCGAACCAGGTTCGTGCATACCAGGATAGTAATAATATTTAGCAGCTTCATGGAATTTCATTGCTTCATCATTCCAAGGACCTACCCATTCTGTTGCATCGATTGCTCCTGAAACAAGGTTTTCATAAATTTGTCCACCAGGAAGTGAAATTGGAGAACCTCCAAGTTTTCCTAAAACTTGTCCTCCTAATCCAGGCATACGCATTTTTAAACCTTTTAAGTCATTAGCTGATCTAATTTTTTTGTTAAACCAACCACCCATTTGAACTCCTGTGTTACCAGCAATAAAACTTTGAGTACCAAAATCGTCGGTTAGTTCATCCCAAAGCTCTTGTCCTCCAGCGTGGTGGATCCAAGCGTTGATTTCTGAGTAAGTAAAACCAAACGGACATGCTGTAAAGTAACCAAAAGCCGGGTGTTTCTTAACCCAATAGTAATCGGCACCGTGATACATTTGAGAGTTACCAGAAGCAACTTCATCAAATGAGTCAAATGCTTTTACTCTTTCATTAGCAGCATAATATGTGACTTGGATTCTTCCATCACTCATATCGCTTAGTCTTTTTGCAAGTCTTTGTGCACCAGTACCTAGACCAGGAAAGTCTCTTGGCCAAGTAGCTACCATTGCAGCTTCTACTCTATCAGCAGCAACAGCAGGAGCAGCTAAAGATGATGCAGCTACAGCAGCAACACCAGTTGCAGCAGCAGCTTTAAAGAACTTACGTCTTGAAGGTAATTTTCCCTTCAATGATTTTTTTTCTTTAATCATTTATTTCTCCTCTTTAGTTAATTAACTATATGGATTTAAGCATATTATGGACCAAGAGTCCTTGATAATATGTCTCAACTAAATAAATTTTGAGAGAATTTTTACAAATTAGTTTAAAAATACAATCTATAATTGAAGTTCTAGTTTAGATCAAATACTTTTCCGGGGTTCATGATGTTGTTAACATCCAAGCTTCTCTTGATTGCTTTCATAGCAGGGAGATTATCAGGGTGTTCCTTTAATAGATAACTTTTTTTTTGCAATCCAATTCCATGTTCACCAGTTATTGTTCCTTCTAATTCTAAAGCTTTTTCTATAAGTTTATCACTATAATCTCTTATTAGTTTTTGTTTTTCTTTATCTTTAGGATCGTACAAAATAATAGAATGAAAGTTGCCATCTCCAACATGACCAACCATTGGTGCTATTAAACCATTATCTTTAACATGTTTCTCTGCCCAAGAAACACACTCAACAAGTTTTGAAATTGGAACGCATATATCTGTCGAATAAACTTTCATATTCTTACCTAGAGCTTTGACTGAATAATATACATCGTGTCTTGCTTTCCATAATTTGTTTCTTTCCTCAATTGACTCGGCCCATTTAAAATCACTTCCTCCGTTGTTTTTTGATAATTCTTCTACAATTTTTATTGCCTCTTTATTTGACTGTTCACTACCATGAAATTCAAAAAAAAGAGTTGGAGAAGCTTTTATGTTATCTAATTTTGAATATTTAATACTTATTTCCATTTGATCTTTATTTAACATCTCAATTCTTGCAATATTAACTCCATATTGAATTACTTCTTGTGAAGTTAAAACAGCTGAGTCTAGATTAGGAAAATAACATACTGCACTAATTATATTTTCAGGAATTGGAGATAATCTTAATTGAACTTCAGTAATAATTCCTAGTGTACCCTCTGAACCAATAAATAAGTTTGTTAAATTATATCCTGCAGAAGATTTTTTTGCTCTACTCCCAGTTTTAATTATATCACCATTTGCCAGAACAACTGTTAAACCCGAAACAACTGTACGCATTGTTCCATATTTTACTGCCATAGTCCCAGAAGCTGACGTAGCAGCCATACCTCCTAATGCTGCATCTGCTCCAGGATCAATCGGAAAGAAGACTCCATCTTCTCTTAAGTATTCATTAAGTTGTTTTCTTGTTACGTTTGCTTGAACTCTACAATCAAAATCACTAGCATTAACATTTAATACCTTGTTCATTTTTTCTAAAGATATTGTGACTCCGTTTGAATTACCCACAGCATTTCCTTCTAAGGAAGTTCCAGTTCCAAATGGAACAACTGGAATTTTATGTTCATTGCATATTTTTAATATTTTGGAAACTTCATCATTTGTTTCTGGAAAAACTACAGCTTGGGAAAGAACTGGATCGAATGTATCTTCACCACGTGCATAATTTCCCCTGGTTGATTCAGATGTAGAAAATCTTCCATTAAAAATTGATTTAAATTGCTCTTGAATTTTTTCATTCATATTAGCTTAAAGTAGCATATTAATTGCACAATTAAATGTACTAAAATTACCCTACAATTTTCTTAATATTATCTAATGCTTTAGAGATATTATCTTGTGAAGCTGCAAAACTAAATCTAACATAATCTATAGCTTTTTTACCAAAAGCTGTGCCTGGAACAACAGCAACTCCAGCATCATAAAGACATTTTTTTGCAAAATCTGTACCATTCATTCCTGTGCCTATTACTTTAGGAAAAGCATAAAACCCTCCTCCTGGCATGATACATTCAATTCCCTCGATATCATTTAAGCCGTCATGAATTAGTTTTCTTCTTTTTGTAAATTTTTCCATCATTAAATTTATAGAATCATCAGGACCATCTAGCGCAGCAATTGCACCATATTGAATTGCTGCATTTACACAAGAATGATTGTTTACACAAAATTTAATCACATGTTCAATGAGTTTTTCAGGCCATACTGACCAGCCCAGTCTCCAGCCTGTCATTGAATATGCTTTACTCCATCCATCAAGAACAATTAATCTGTCATATAATTCAGGGTAATTAAAAAAAGAGGGCATTTTTTTTCCATCAAAAATTTGCCTACTATAAATTTCATCACTTAATATCGCTAAATTAGGAAATTTTTTTAAACCATCTACTAATTTATCTATTTTGTTTTTTTCAGTAAACGCGCCAGTTGGATTATTAGGATTATTTAGTATTAAAAGACGAGTATTTTTATTAATCAATGACATTATCTTTTCAGGATTTAAGGAGAAATCGTTATTCTCAAGCATATTAATTGGAACTGCTTTTGCTCCAGTATAATTTATCATTGACTCATAAATTGGAAAACCAGGATCTGGATAAATGATTTCTGCACCTGGTTCTCCAAACAATGTTATTGCATAATACATTGTTGGTTTACCCCCTGGCATTATAATTACTCTTTCTGGATCAATATCCTTATTATAAAGTTTTTTTATTTTTCTGGAAACTGCCTCTCTACATTCAATTATTCCATTTGGCAAAACATACCCATGATGTCCATCATCCAATGCTTTTTTTGTTGCATCAATTATATGTTTTGGTGATTTAAAGTCTGGTTGACCTAAACTTAAGTTAATTATATTTTTTTGTTTTTCTAACTTCTTTACTTCTGCTAATATTTTAAAAGCAGATTCCGTACCTAATCTTTTAAGATTTTTTGCAAGTTTCACTTTTATTTTCTGTAAATAAGTTTTGAACTGTTTAATTCACTAAGATTTTTACATCCCATCAATATCATATTTCTATTTATTTCATCATGTAAATTTTGAAGTACTTTTTCAACTCCTTCTTGACCACCTACACTTAAACCAAATAAAAACATTCTTCCAAAGCTACATGCTTTTGCTCCAGCAGCTAATGCTTTCAGCACATGCGTTCCTCTTCTAACTCCACCATCTAATATGATTTCCAATTTATCTCCCACGGCATCTGAAATTGCTTTTAATTGGTCAAAAGGCGACCTAGATCCATCTAATTGTCTTCCGCCATGATTAGAAATCATTATTGCTGTACATCCTATATCAATTGCTCTTTTTGCATCTTCAATTGACATAACTCCTTTTAAAGCGAATGGACCATCCCATTTTTTTACAATATATTCTGCGTCTTTCCAATTCATTGAGGGGTCGTATTGTTCATTAACATATTTTATAACTGAAGTTGTAATATTTGTTCCTTTGTCAGTTTTTTTTGCAACATTAGCTAGTTCAAACTTTGCATGGGTTAAATAATCAAAAACCCATTTAGGATGAAGTGCAAAACTCATCAAGCTTTGAAGTGTTAACTTTGGTGGCGTAGTAAATCCTGTTCTATGATCTCTTTCTCTATTACCTGCAACAAGTGTATCAACTGTTAAACACATTCCATCAAATCCTGATCTTTTACTTCTTTCAATTAAATCGTCTGTTATTGATTTATCTTTATGAACATAAAGTTGAAATAATTTTGGACCACCAGATATGTTAGAAATTTCTTCAATTGTTGTATTTGCCATAGATGACATACTATAAAATGTGCCAAATTTTTCAGCAGCTCTTGCTGAAGCCTTGTCGCCTTCATGATGGTATAATCTTTGCATAGCAGTTGGCGATAGAAAAACTGGTAGATTAATTTTTTTTCCAAAAATTGTTGTTGATAAATCTGGTTTACCTACATTTGCAAGTACATTTGGAATTAAATCACATTCATCAAATGAATCAGTATTTCTTTTTAACGTAATTTCATCATCTGATCCTCCATCTATGTAGTGAAAAATTGGAGATGGTAATTTATTTTTTGCAAGATTTCTAAAATCTTCAAAATTATAACAATTCTTAATGCTCATTTGATAGATTAAATATTTCTAAATCTTAAATTATTTCTATTAAGTTCACTTATTTTAGTGCAACCCATTAATTTCATATCTCTTTCTAACTCTGCCTTATACTGTCCTAAAGCTCTTTCAACACCAGCTTGACCGGCTGCAGCTAAAGCGTAAAGGTATAATCGACCTCCTGCGCATGCTTTAGCTCCTATGGATAAAGCCTTTAACATATGAGTGCCTCTTTGAAATCCACCTTCACAGATAACATCTATTTTGTCTCCGACTGCATCTACTATTTCTTTTAATTGATCAAATGGAGATCTTGATCCATCTAGTTGTCTTCCTCCATGATTTGAAACCATTATACCTGAACATCCAATATCAACTGCTTTTTTTGCGTCTTCAACACTCATAATACCTTTTAAAGCAAAATGACCACCCCATTGAGAACATAATTTTTCTGCATCATTCCAATTCATAGATTGGTCTAGCATAGTAGAAAAATAATTACCAATAGAGGTATTGGTACTTGTACCTTCTTTCACATAATCTTGAAGATGGGGTAATTCGAACTTACCTTTTGTTAAATAGTTTATTCCCCACATTGGCTTTGTGGCAAAACTAAATAAACTTGATAATGTTAATTTTGGAGGAGATGTAAACCCAGTTCTTAAATCTCTTTCACGATTTCCTCCCGTTATTGTATCTACTGTTAAAGCCATAACATCAAATTTAGCTGCTTTAGCTCTTTCCAAACAAGAATCGTTTAACCCTCTGTCTTTATGAAAATAAAACTGGAACATTTTTGGAGTATCAATCATTGAAGATATTTCTTCAACACTGACTGTTGCTAAAGCAGAAACACCAAACATAGTATTAAATTTTTTAGCAGCTTTTCCAACTGCTCTTTCTCCATCATAATGAAAGAGTCTTTGTAAAGCTGTTGGAGCACAATAGAAAGGAAGATCTAATTTTTTTCCAAATATAGTAGTTGATAAATCAATATTTTCTACACCTCTTAATACATTTGGGACTAAATCAACATCATTAAATGCGGAGGTGTTACGTCTGTATGTAATTTCATCATCTGCGGCTCCATCTATGTAATGAAAAATAGGAGATGGTAATTTTTTTTTAGCTAATTTTCTAAAGTCATAAAAGTTATGACAGTCAGTTAGTTTCATATTTATTTAATACTTTTTTATAAAATTAATCATATAACTGTTCGCTCCAGGATTTTTGTCTCCTAAGCTTGCGTTTGATATATGATTATACGACATTCCAATTTCACTATTGCTTGATAATTCATAAGTAATTTGAATTTCTGTTTTAAATTCAATTACATGACCAAGGTCTTTTCCATCACCCTCACTATATAAACCTGGAGTAAAACTTGGAGTAAAAGTTAATGCACCTGATTTATTAGGAATCTGAAAACCAGTATAAAGATAGCCAGCGTTATCTGCAGTTATAAAAGCTCCAGTTACTGGCTGCAAAGTTCCTAAAAAACTCTCTCTATATAAATTTTCATTTATATGTTGAATTCCAAATAAGTTTGATTTTTTACCATCATCACTAAAATCAAACATGCCTGTATAAAAACTCCATTTATTTCCTGTATCAGCATTTGAAGACGTAATTACAATAAAAATAATAGTAAAAGTTTTTAATAATGTTTTCATAAATAAATTTTTAAACTACTTTATAGATACTTTTCTAACAATTAAAATACCGCCAAATATAAACAAAATCAAAGGAATTACCCAAAGTAAAATAGTATTTTGGCTAATTTCTGGTTCATAAACTATCCATTCACCATATTTATTTTTTAGAAAATCATATATTTCTTTCTCATTTTTTCCTTCATTTATTTTTTTATTAATTAATATTTTCATACTTAAAGCAAAATCTGATTGTGAATCATAAACTGACTGGCCTTGACAAATCAAACATCTCAAATTTTTGGAAATCTTATCAACTTGTTGGGAGTTAGCAGCGTTTAAATTATTTAAAAAAAATAATGTAAAGCTAAAAATATATAATATTAATTTAATTTTTTTCATTTTTAATAAGATTAATTATCTCTTTAAATTTTGCGTCATCTAAAGGACCAATATATTTTTTTACTAATATTTTATTATTAATTAAGTAAGTTTCTGGAACTCCTATGGCTCCTAATTCAATTGATTTAGTTCCATCTAAATCTACTAAAACTTCATGATATGGATTTCCTAAATCAGATAAAAATTCAATTGCATTTGATTTTTTATCTTTATAATTAATTCCAATAATATCTATTTTATTTATATTTCTTAATTTTAATAAATAAGCATGCTCATCTCTGCATGGCAAACACCAAGATGCCCAAATATTAATTATTGAAAAACTATTATTAGTAATTAAATCTCCTAATAAAATTTCTTTTTGATCATTAAGATTTTTAAAAACTAGACTAGTCTCAATTTTGTTTAAATTTTTTTCTGGTAAATAATTCTTCGGTTTTTCTAATCCCTTATAAAATACAAAAAAAACAAATAAGCTAAACAATATAATAATTATAAACTTTATATTTTTATTCATTTTTTTTTAAATAACTTAAAATACCACCAGCAGATATAAGTATTATAGAAAACCAAATCCACATCATTAATGGTTTAAACTGATATCGAACATTATAATAGCCATCATCTTTTATGACATTAAATACTAAAAAATTATCCGAATAAATAGTTGAATTTATAGCTGCCTCACTTGTTAAAGTTCTTGGTTGATTATAAATTCTTACTTCTGGATTCAAACTTATACTACTTTTTTCATCAGATATTTTAAAGTTTGCTACTAAAGATTTATAATTATTTTTTTCTATAATTTTTATATTTTCAAATTTTATTATTTTATTTAAAAATTTTCTTTCGTCTCCAACTTTCATATTAGAAGAAAATTCTTTAGCTAAAGTTCCATTGAATAAAATACTAAGGATAAATAAACTAAAACCAAAATGAGATATTTTTTGTGATAAGGTTGAATTCTTTGAAAAGAAATCTTTTATTGTTAAAAAAAATAAAAAAAAACCTAAACCAAATAAAGGTAAAATAAGCAGATAAGAAATTCCGTATAATTTTACTAATAAGTAAGAAATTGCAATTGATAAAATAAATAAAATAAATTGATTATAGTTAATTTTACTTAAATTATCTTTAATCCATTTTATTTTTGGTCCCACTGCCATAAATAACAAAAATGGTATTAAAAAAGGGACTATTAATTTCTGATAAAATGGAGGTCCAATTGAAATTTTTGACCCATTAATTACTTCTAAAAATATAGGATATACAGTCCCAATTAAAACAACTGAAAGAAAAAACATCATAAACCAATTATTAACTATAATAGCTGTTTCTTTACTAACTAAAAAAGTCTTAGTAAAATTTTTTAATAATTTTTTTTGAAATATAAAAAATATAGATATGGCTAATAAAACCAAAACAAGCAAAAAACATAAAATAAATATGCCTCTCGATGGATCATTTGCAAAAGTATGTATGGAATTTAATATGCCCGATCTAACTAAAAAAGTTCCACCCATGCTTAATGAAAATGTGGCTATAGATAAAATGATTGTCCAAGATTGATAAATATTTCTTTTCTCAAGAACTATAATTGTATGAAATAATGCAGTTAAACAAAACCAAGGCATTAAAGATACATTTTCTACTGGATCCCAAAACCAAAAACCTCCCCAGCCAAGTTCATAGTAAGCCCAAATTGAACCTAACAAAATTCCAATAGTTAAAAATATCCAAGAAATAACTATCCATTTTTTTATATGTTTAGCCCAAATTTTATTTACCATTCCATAAACTAAAGCGGCTAATGCTGAAGAAAAAATTATAGATGTGCCAACATAACCTAGATATAAAATAGGTGGGTGAATTGCTAATGCTGGATCTTGTAAAATTGGATTTAAACCTGTGCCTTCTTTTGGAATTGGAAATAAATGTAAAAAAGGATTCGAAGTAAAAATAATAAATAATAAAAATCCAATTATAATCAATTCCTGAAATAATACTGTTAATATTCTATATTTATTTAGTAACTTTTTCGAACTAATAAAAAAAATAAATAAAAAAATGTTTAAAACTAATAACCATAAAAGCAAACTTCCTTCATGGTTTCCCCAGGACCCTGAAATTTTATAAAATAAAGGTTTGGTTGTATGTGAATTATTATAAACAGTTTCGTTGCTAAAATCAGAAACAATAAAAGCATAAATTAAGCTAAAAAAACTTATAAGGACCATTAAAGATTGAACTGATAATGCTGAAAATATTTTACCATCTAAATTTTTGGATTTATTCCTAATTACATTGGATGATTGAAATATTAAAAAAATAGAAGCAAATAATGCAATGAATAGTGAAAAATTACCAATTTGATTGATCACTTTTTGTTATCCTTCAAAGCTTCGTTAACTTCAGGAGGCATATAATTTTCATCATGTTTTGCTAAAATTTTTACTGCCTTTAAATAAGATCTATCTTTTAAAAATCCTTCAGCAACAACTCCCTTGCCTTCTTCGAATAAGTTTGGCACAGAGCCTTCAAAACTTACTAATAATTCATTTTTAAAATCTGTTATTATAAAGTTAATTACAGAATCATTTGTTTTAATTGAACTTTTTTTAACCATTCCACCAACTCTGATTTTTTTATCTCCTAATTCAGTTAAATTTTTTATTTCAGATGGAGATTTAAAATATACAACATTTTCCTCTAAAGCTTTTATAACAAGAAAAATAGTTAAGATTGCAGATAGAAAAATTAATAATATAAAAAAAGCCCGTAATTTAACTTTCTTACCATACATGAAAAGAAAACTTAAATTTTAGAGACAGAAGTATTTGGCAACAATTCTCTGTAAGTTTCTTGTTTTTTTGCTAACTCAACTTTTTCAGATGATAAATTTTTAAATTTTGCATCAAATTTTTTCTGTTCTTTGATTAACTGAAGTTTAATTGCTGAGTATAAAATAAAAAAACCAATTAAAGTAAATATAAATGATGACCATACATATGCTCCGTAGCCATTCATAAATAATATTTCATTTATCATAATCTATCTAATCCTTTGTTCTTAATTTTTATCAGTTCTGTATTATATTTCATTAAAAATATCAAAAGCGAAAATAGAGCAAATGCCGCAGTCATTATGGCCAAAGGAACAAGCATTGAAGAGTGAATTGTACTCTCTTTAAGCAAATTAATTGATGCAGGTTGATGCAAAGTTGACCACCAATCTACTGAAAACTTAATGATTGGAACGTTGATTAAGCCAATTATTGCGATAATTGAACTCGTCTTTATTGCTTTATCATTATCATCAATAACCCTCCAAGATAAAATATATATAAGGTAAAATATTGCTAATAATAACATGGAAGTAATTCTTGCATCCCAAGCCCACCAGGTACCCCAAGTAGGTCTACCCCATATAGACCCTGTAACAAGAGCAATAATATTAAATAACAATCCGGAAGGTGCTAGGCTTTTTGCAATTAACGAAAAATTTTTATTTTTAAAAATCAAAATTCCAAATGATAAAATTGATATTAAAGAAAATATTCCTAATGAAATCCAAGCTGACGGAACATGTACATACATTATACGTACTGAATCACTTTGTTTATAATCTTCAGGCGACAATATCAAAGCCTCAGACAATCCTATTAATAAAACAATTATAAAAAGAGCAAAAACAAATTTTCTCAATCTGTTGATTATGAATAATGTATTATTTAGATTAAAATAATTTAGCATTAGTTTTTTATAGCACAAATTTTTATGATTAATATTTTTAGATAATCATTCTGATCAAGAATAAAGAGGGAGATAAAAAGAAGAATTATTATCCTTGATCAGAATATAGCTATTTATAATCATCTGATGTGACGAAGGTTTGAAAGAATTGTGTTTAAAAGTAGGCTAATTTAGTTAGAAGGCTTAAAATAGCTAGAACCTTTTCTGCCTGAAAAAATCTCATTAATTAATGGATGTTTTATTGGTTCCTCAGAGTCGTCTACTAACAAATTCTGTTCAGATACATATGCTTCATAGGTAATCTCATCATTTTCAGCTAGCAAATGATAAAAGGGTTGATCTTTTCTAGGCCTAACATTCTTAGGTATAGATTGATACCATTCTTCTGAATTATTAAATTCAAAATCAACATCGTAAATCACACCTCTAAATTCAAAATGTCTATGTTTAACAATATCACCTATTGAAAATTTTGCTTTTTGAATACTCACATCCTAAATATGGATATTTGAAAAAAAAAATCAATAAAAAAAATATGATTGTTTTGTTAATCTGCTAATATGTAGCAGTGAATAAATCATTTTTGAAATTTGTGACCGATATTGGTCCATTAGCAATATTTTTTTATTTTTATTATATGAATGATAAAAATCTAAAAATAGCCATTCCTCCACTGATAGTTGCAACAATAATATCAGTATTATTAGTTTGGATTATTGAAAAAAAAGTTCCATTAATTCCACTTTTAAGTGGAATTTTAATCTCAATATTTGGTGGATTAACAATTTATTTCGACAACCCAATTTTTATTTATATGAAGCCAACAATAATAAATATTTTATTTGCTCTAGCTTTGTTTTTTGGAAAATATTTTACAAATGAACCAATTTTAAAAAAAATATTAGGAAAATCTATGCCATTAAGTGATGAGGGATGGAAAATTTTAAATAATAGATGGATGTACTTCTTTTTTGGCTTAGCTATTTTGAATGAGTTAATTTGGAGAACACAGTCTGAGGAATTTTGGGTAAATTTTAAAGTGTGGGGAATGTTACCAATTACATTTATTTTTACAGCTTTTCAAATAGGATTAATTAATAAATATAAATTAAATGAATAGAAATTTAAAGCTTGTAATAAATAATGTTTCTAAAGAAGAAAATCAAAAATATTTTTTCGAAAAAAAAGAGCTCAATATAATTCTTAACTTATATGCCAAAATGGTTTCGGAAGGATCTTGGAAGGATTATGGCCTATCTATTTCTAGTAAACAAGTAAGCTTTATAGTTTTTAAGAATGCAGCAGAAAATGCAATGTATAAAATTTGCAAAAATTTTAAACCTACAAATAAAAATCTAAGATATTTAATCACAGATACAAATGGTAAAATATTAAAAAATTCTTTTGAATTAAAATCTTTACTAAACAAAACAGATTGGAAAAAATTAAAAAAATAAGTTATCTTCTTTGACCAAATAATCTTAGCAACATAATAAATAGATTAATAAAGTCTAAGTATAAAGTTAATGCACCCATAACAGCTTTTTTACCCATTAATTCACCTGTGTCTGAGGCAGCATACATATTTTTAATTTTTTGTGTGTCATAAGCTGTAAGGCCTACAAATATTAAAACACCAATAATTGATATCGCAAAGTACATCATTGAAGACTTTAAAAATATATTAACGATTGAAGCAATTATAATTCCGATTAATCCCATCATTAAAAAAGATCCAAGCTTTGTTAAATCTCTTTTAGTTGTATAACCATAAATACTCATTGCCCCAAAAGTTGCTGATGAAATAAAAAATACTCTAGTTACACTTAAACCGGTGTAAACTAATAAAATTGAAGAAAGTGACAGTCCCATTAAAGCTGCAAAAACCCAAAAAGTAGTTTGTGCTTTTGATGCGCTCATTTTATTTATTCCAAAACTCATATAAAAAACTATTCCTAATGGAGCCAACATTACAATCCATTTTAATCCTGATAAATAAATTGCATTTCCAAATTCAGTAAGAGCAATTATTGATCCATTTGCATCTGTCACAACTGACATCTTGAATGAAAGTAGTGCTATAATTCCAGTTAATAATACTCCAGTAGCCATATAATTATAAACTTTAAGCATGTAGGCTCTAAGGCCCTCATCCATAGCTACTGTAGTTTGTTGGGCTTCTTTTACTTTGTTTAATATATTTTGTTTATTAAAATCCATAACATTTATATAATAGCCTTTTACTATTTATTCAAGATATCATAAAAACCTTAAAAAATATTTAATATTCAATGAATTATAGAAAATTAGGCAATACAGATCTTAAAGTAAGCACTATTTGTTTAGGAACTATGACTTGGGGAGAACAAAATACCCAAGAAGAAGGTTTTGAACAAATGAATTATGCATTAGATCAAGGAGTAAATTTTTGGGATACAGCAGAACTTTACGCGGTTCCTCCAAAAGCAGAAACTTTTGGTCATACAGAAACAATAATAGGTAACTGGTTTGAAAAAAATAAAAAGAGAGACAAAGTTATATTGGCAACAAAAGTAGCAGGACCTTCGAGAAAATATATCAGAAATGGTGAAAATAGTTTTGTTGGAAAAAATTTAGATGAAGCAATCAATAACAGTCTTAGAAGACTTAAAACAGATTACATAGATCTTTATCAACTTCATTGGCCTGAAAGAAATGTTAATAATTTTGGAAGACTTGGATATACTCATAAAGAAAATAATTGGAATAAATTTGAAGATGTTTTAGATAATTTAAAAAAATATATTGATAGTGGAAAAATAAGATACGTTGGGTTATCTAATGAAACACCATGGGGTGTAATGAGTTATCTTAAATTATCAAAAGATAAAGATTTACCAAGAATGATGTCAATTCAGAATCCTTATAGTCTATTAAATAGATCGTATGAGGTGGGATTAGCAGAAATTTCTATAAGAGAAAAAATCGGATGTCTTGCTTATTCACCTTTGGCAAGTGGGTATTTAAGTGGAAAATACAGAAATGGTAATTATCCTAAAGGGTCAAGAATAGAGAGAGATTTCGATTTTTGGACCAGATATAGAAATCCAAATGTAGAAAAAGCCGTAGATGAATACTACAAGATCAGTAAAAAATATGCTCTTAACTTTGCTCAAATGTCCATAAAATTTTGTGAAGTTCAAGATTTTGTAACAAGTGTCATAATTGGTTCCACAACTATGGAGCAGTTGAAAACTGATATAGAAAGTGTAAAAGTTAAATTAGACAAAGAGGTTATAAAGGAAATCAATGAAATTCAAAAAATATATCCAAATCCATGTCCATAATTAATCAAATTTTATTTCAATTATTAATATTATTTATTATTTCTTTTAAATTTGTAATAGCTGAAGATTTACAAAAGGTTGGAAAATTTAAAGACTGGGAAGTAATTATGATTTCAGACGAAATGAATAAAGTTTGCTTTGCTCAATCGAAACCTGTACTACAATCTCCAAAAAAAAGTGATAGGGAAGCTAGATTATTTGTAACTTTTAGACCATTAGAAAAAATATCAGATGAAGTAAGCACTACCTCAGGCTATGAATATAACAGTCAAAATTCAATAATAGCATCTTCAGGAAAATCAAAATATAAATTTGATATTGCACAAGATAATTTTGCATGGATATCGAGTAATAAAATAGAAAAAAGAATTATTAAAAGAATGAAAAAAGCATCAAGAATTATGATTACTGCTTATAATAAATCAGGATCTCAAACAATCGACCATTATTCTTTGATGGGATTTACTAAAGCTTATAACGCTGCAAAAAAAAGCTGTACTTAAAATAATGAAATCGAAAAAAAAAATAGTTCTCGCCTACTCAGGCGGATTAGATACATCTATAATTCTTAAATGGCTGCAAGAAAATTATAATGCAGAAGTGATTTGCTATACTGCAGATATTGGCCAAGAAATAGATAGAAAAAAAATATTTAAGAATGCAAAAAAATTCGGAGTAAAAAAAATTATAATTCAAAATCTTCAAGATACTTTCGTTAAGGACTATGTTTATCCAATGATTAGAGGGCATGCAATTTATGAAGGCGTCTATTTATTAGGTACGTCAATTGCAAGACCATTGATTGCAAAAGACCAAATAAAAGTTGCAAAAAAATTTAAGGCATATGCAGTTTCACATGGAGCAACAGGAAAAGGAAATGACCAAGTTAGATTTGAACTTGGATATCATTATTTTGGACCAAAAATAAAAATAATAGCGCCTTGGAGAATATGGAAACTAAAGTCTAGAACTGACTTAATTAATTATGCAAAAAAGTACGGAATTCCTATTCCAAAAGATAAAAAAGGTGCACCGCCTTTCTCTGTGGATGACAATTTATTTCATACATCGACTGAGGGTAAAGTTTTAGAAAATCCAAAAAATTCATCACCTGAATTTATTTTTCAAAGAACTACTTCTCCTGAAAAAGCACCTAATATTCCAACATTTGTAACAATTAATTTTAAAAATAGTGATCCAATTGGAATTAATGGAAGAAAGTTGTCTCCATCTAAACTTTTAGAAAAACTTAATCAATTAGCTGGAAAAAATGGAATAGGTAGAGTTGATTTAGTAGAAAATAGATTTATTGGTATAAAATCTAGAGGTGTTTATGAAACTCCTGGAGGAACGTTATTATTAAATGCTCATAGAGCAATTGAGTCTATAACGCTTGATAAAGAAACAATGCACAAAAAAGACTCGGTAATGCCTAGATATGCAGAGTTGATTTATAATGGTTACTGGTACTCTAAAGAAAGATTTAAACTTCAAAAAATTGTCGACCTTAAAAGAAGTAAAGTAAACGGATCAGTTAAACTTAAGCTTTATAAAGGTAATATTACTATTCATTCTAGAATAACTAAAAGTAATGCTTATTCGATGAAAAAAGTATCATTTGAAGAAAATAAAACTTTTAATAAATCTAATGTAGAAAGATTTATTAATTTTCACAAAAAAAAACTTAGATAAAATATTTTATAAATTGATGAAAAAAATATTTTTATTAATATTAATTTTTTTTAATTTTTATTCATTTTTGTTAGCAGAAAATTTAAAGTTTAAAAAAATTGCCTCTTTAGATAAACCTTGGGGATCATCATTTATTAGTAATAATGAAATAATAATAACTGAAAAAAGTGGAAAAATTAAAATTGTAAATATACTTACTGGTAAGCTAGCCGAAATTGAACATAATCTTAATTTTTTAGAATATGGACAAGGTGGATTACTAGATATTCTTCATAAAGACAATTTTATTTACATATCTTATACAGAAAATAGGGAAAACTGGAAAACTAGCACTTCAATTGCAAAAGCCAAACTAAATAAAAAAAAATTATTATTTAAAAATATATTTCAAGCGAATCCACCTATTGACTCTGGTTATCATTTTGGATCAAGATTAGCTATAAAAGACAATTATCTTTTTGCATCTGCTGGTGAAAGAGGGATGGGGATGATTGCTCAAGATGCATCCAAACATCCTGGTAGTATAATAAGAATTCATTTAGATGGAAGTGTTCCTAAAGATAATCCAAGGTTTCAAGATAAACAAAAATGGTTACCAGAAATATATCAAATAGGAATTAGAAATCCTCAGGGCTTAACTGTATCCCCATATGATGGAAAAGTTTATATTAGCAATCATGGAGCTAAAGGTGGAGATTTTTTTGGTGAGGTTAAAAAAGGAGAAAATTATGGTTGGAAAATTTTAGGTTGGGGAGGAAAAAATTATTCAGGGATACCAATTGGACCAAAATGGAAGCCTGGCTTTACGAAAGCTATTCAATATTGGGTGCCATCAATAGCAACTAGTGCAATTAAAATTTATAAAGGCGATGAATTTAAAGAGTGGAATGGACACGCTTTAATTACTTCTTTGAAAGATCAATCATTAAGAAAATTAATTTTTGATGATTTATCTAATATTAAAGAAGAAATTATATTTAAAGATAAAATAGGTAGAATAAGAGATATCATTATACATCCTGAAAATGGAAAAATTTTCTTTTTAAACCCAGATGGATTACATTTAATGGAAAAGAATTAATTATAAGAAAGTAAATTCTTTAAAGATTGGAACTCTCCAATTTTAAAAATAATAGCATCTTCCCTTGTAAAACCAAATTTTTCTGCATTATCTTTAAATCTATTTCGCGGTTCCATAATGGGCTCTAATGATAAGACAAAAGTTCCCCAATGCATTCCAATTGCTTTTTTACTTTTTAAATCTTTTGCAATACTCAATGCTTCTTCTGGATTTGTATGATAAGAAGATTTATCTTTGTATGGCATCATTGGATAAAAATTATATGCACCAATATTAATTAAAGTTAAATCAATCGGCCCAAATTTATCCCCAAGTTCTTTATAAATATTTCCAACTCCCGTATCACAAGCAAAAAGAATTTTTTTATCTTTATATTCAATTAAAAAATTTCCCCAAAGTGTTTTATTAGTATCTGTTAAACTTCTTTTTGACCAATGAACTGCGGGCAAAAAAGTAACTTTTAATTCGTCATTAATTTTGATCTCATCATACCAATCCATTTCGCTAACATCACTATATCCATTACGAGTAAAATATTTCCCAAGTTTTAAAGGCAATAAAACTTTGCTATCCTTAAATGGAAATTTTTTAATTGATCTCATATCTTGGTGATCATAGTGATTATGAGTTAATAAAAATAAATCTGTTTTTGGAATTTCATTAAGTTTTAAAGCTGGTTCAGTAAATCTTTTGGGTCCAAAAAATAACGGTCCAGCATTTTTTGAAAAAACAGGATCTGTTATAATTGTTGTATTTCCTAATTTTAGTAAGAAAGTAGCATGACCAATCCATCCTATAAAATCATCATCTTTAAATCTTTCTAAATCTGATAAAATTTTTTTTTTTTCGACAATATGATCTTTGGGAATATTCATATTGAGTTTTTTTTTTTCTTTATTAAAAATTTTAAAAGACCATTTGAAATTAGAATTACGTTCAGGAGAACCTTCTGGGTTTCTAAATGTACCATCAGGTAAATGATGAAAAGGTTTTTTCTCCATAGTAAAATTAAATAATTTTATATAAAAAAATTAATTTTGCGATCTTTTAAAGCAATCAATAGTATTTTTAAGCAAACACGCAATAGTCATAGGCCCAACTCCACCAGGAACAGGTGTTAACGCTTTTGCAACTTTTGATACTTCTTCAAATGCAACATCACCTACGATTCCTTTTTCTGTTTTATTTATTCCTACATCAATAACAATTGTGTCTTTTTTAACCCAATCACCTTTTACAAGTTCTGGAATTCCAACTGCTGCAACAATAATATCTGCTTCCAAGCATTCAGCTTTTAGATCTTTGGTTTTTGAATGGGTTATTGTTACTGTACAATTTTCTTTCAAAAGAAGCTGTGTCATAGGTTTTCCATTTAAATTTGACCTTCCAACCACAACTGCTTTTTTTCCACTCAAGTTTGGTTCAATTTTTTTTATTAATAAATAACATCCAAGAGGTGTACAAGGAACTGAGCTTTCATAGCCTGAAGAAAGATTTCCAACGTTCATTGGATGAAAACCATCAACATCTTTGCCTGGTGAAATTTTTTCGATAACTTTTTGTTTATCTATATGTTTTGGTAAAGGCAACTGCACTAGGATTCCTGAAACAGTATCATCTTTATTTAATTCATTTATTTTATCTAATACAATTTTTTCTTCTACTGAGTCTGGATATCGTATTACTTCTGATTTTAAGCCTACTTCATTTGCTGATTTTTCTTTATTACGAACATATATTTGACTAGGAGTTAAGTCTCCAATCAAAATTACGGTTAGTCCTGGAACTTTATTATATTTTGATTTCAGTTCCGATACTTCTTGTTTAAGTTCTTCTCTAAGTTCTGCTGCTGCTTTCTTTCCGTCAATCAAGATCATGATAATTAAAATATTAATGGTGCCACGTAAAGCTTCATACACATTTCTATAAACCAGATCAACAAAAGAAGAATTATTGGAGATATGTCAAAAGCTCCTAAATTGGGCAAAAAACTTCTTATTCTATTATAAATGGGGTCTGTAAGCCTGTAAGTGAATTCTAAAATTGAATAAACAAACCTATTAGAAGTATTCAAAATATTAAATGCAATTAGCCAACTTATTATCACATTTGCTATTACAACATATGAATATAATTTTAGTAATTGAAGAACTAAGTAGAAAACTGCAATCATTTTTTTTCAACATAAATGGACTGACTAGGAAATGCAAATGATGCACCATTTTTTTCAACTATTTGTTTTATTTCTAATGCTAACTTTTCTTTTACAGAAAGCCACTCTTCCCAATCATCAGTTTTACTAAAACATCTAACATACATGTCTATTGAACTATCAGAAAATTTATCAACTCTTACTGCAATTCCAATAGAAGTATCAAAATCCTCGTTATTAGTTATGTGTTCTTCAATTTGATTTCTAATTGTTTTTAGTTGATCTACAGTGGTATCATATTGAAGAGTAATCATCCAACTGATTAACCAGTTTGTTGTTTGGCTAACATTAATTACGGCATTTTCAGCAAATTGAAAATTTGGAATTATTGCAAGCGATTTATCAAATTTTCTAATTACTGTTGATCTAAAACCAATTCTTTCAACTATACCTTCAATTATCCCTTCAACTAATATCCAATCTCCCATTTTAAATCTTTTTTCAACTAAAACTAAAATTCCAGAAATCAAATTTTTAAATAAATCTTGAGCACCTAGAGCAACTGCTACTCCAAATAACCCTAACCCAGCAATAATTGGACCTATTTTAATTCCCCACAATTCAAGAACTGCGGCGGCTCCTAAAATAAATATTAATATTTTTAATGACTTGATAATCCAACCAATCAACTCTCTAGTCAGAATTTTATCTAAACCACTTAGAATGTATGAAACTGGTTCAATAATTTGATGGATTATCCAAAAAATTAATACTGTAATTAATGTTCTATTTATATTGTCTATAAAAGATCTCATTTCATCAGAAAAAGACATGTAATAGCTTGCAAAAAATACTCCTAGAACAATTGGTAAAAATCTTGCAGGACCTTGCATTGCTTTGACAAAAGTATCGTCAAGTTTGTTTGTTGTTCTTTTAGAAATCAATTCTAGTTTTTTAATTATTAGTTTGCTGATTAGACCTCTAAAAACCAAAAAAATAAAAAATATTACTAGACCAATTATAATTTCTAGGAAATTAATCCCCATTATTCCTTTATCCCATACAGATAGAAATAAATTTTTAAAATTGTTTAAAACTTCCATTTTTAAATTTTATATAGCAAAAACTCTTCTTCACCAGGGTTAAATAAAAAAATTTTTTTCCATTTAATCTCGTTTAATACAGAAGATGCACTTTCACCAATACACATTAAGTTAGTTTCCATCCATTCATCTTGCAAATCATGCTTTTTCAAAATATTTAAAAAACTTCTTGCACTGTTTTCTGAATAAATAAAAACTATATCAGGAATTAATGATTTGAGATCTTTAATAAATTCCTCCCTTATATTTTGATTTGATTTAACTGTATAGTTAACTAACCTTGATACTGAATATCCTTCAGAAATTAAATCTTTATCAAGATTATAAGAAACAATTTCACCACTAATATAAATAAGAGAACCATTTTTTTTATCGAAATTTTGTATAATAATTTCTTTTAAATTATTTACATTGCCTTCTGCACAAAAAATATTTTGGAAACCATGTTTTTTAGCAATTTTTTCAGTTGAAGATCCAACACAAAAACATATGATATTTTTATTTATTTTTGAAGTATTCAAATTTTTTATGGCATTAGCACTTGTAAAAATAATTCCTTTAAACTCATTGTATTTTGGTTCACTATATTCAATTGCATCAACATTTATTACTGGAAGATGAGAAACTTTATGACCCAAAAATTTAAATCTTAAAATTAATTCTTTGCAATCATCAAGTGGTCTAGTTAATAATATGTGCATTATTTTTTATAAGATCCTTTCGATTGTGATTTTAATCGTTCACCTATATTTTTACTTAAATTTAAAAATGATTTTTTTTCATCACTTTCAGTTATAAAATATCTTTCATTTCCATCCACTGAAAAAAGTTCGGTTTTTAGATTTATTTTTTCATTTTTAATTTTAGCATAAACTCCAATAGCGGTATCACAATCACCTTCTAAAATTTTTAAAACTTCTCTTTCAGTATTAGCTAAAATTCTGGAATCTTCATTATTAATTTTTTCTAATATATTTTTCATCTCATTATCATTGTCTCGACATTGTATAGCTATAATTCCTTGCCCTGCACAAGGTATTAACTCGTCTACATTAAACTCTTGTGTTATTTTTTCATTAAAACCTAATGCATCTATTCCAGCTTTTGACAAAAGAATTGCATCATATTCACCACTTTCTAATTTTTTAATTCTTGTGTCCACATTCCCTCTTATTAACTTATAGTTTAAGTCAGTTCTTTTCTGTTTAAGTTGAAATTCTCTTCTGTAAGAAGATGTTCCGATAATTGAATTAGGTTTTAAATCTTCAAATTTAATATTACTTTTGCTTATCAAAATTTCATTTGGTGAATTTCTTTTTAAGAAAAAATTTGTTATTAGCCCTTCAGTTTCTATTGAGGGCATATCTTTTAAAGCATGGACTGCAATATCTATATGATTGTTAATTAATTCATTCTCAATTTTTTTTGAGAATAATCCTTTGCCACCTAAATTTGATAATCTATCTTTTTGATTTTCATCTCCTGAAGTCAAAATTTTTTTGATTTCAATCTTTTTCAAAAATTCTTTTCCAAGCTCTTTTTTCACTTTCTCCGCATAAATCAAAGCTAACTTGCTGCCTCTAGAACCAATAATGATTTTATCTTTTTTCATAAATCTTATTTTTATTTCATTCTTATAGTTTAATTATATTAATAAGAAAAAATTATTTATGGCTGAAAAACCAATAATATTAGGCATAGAAACAAGTTGTGATGAAACTGCAGTGTCACTGATACAGGATGATGAAAGTAATTTACCAAAAATTTTATCGAATGTTATTTCAAGTCAATTTAACATTCATAAAGAATACGGTGGTGTAGTTCCTGATTTAGCTGCTCGATCTCACGTAGAAAAAATTGATATAATCACAAAAAAAGCAATAAAAGAAAGTGGTGTTGGCTTAGACAAAGTTTCTGCAATTGCCGTAACTGCAGGACCTGGATTAATAGTTTGCTTAACAGTTGGTTTAAATTTTGGAAAAGCAATGGCGATGTCTCTCGATATTCCTTTCATTGGTGTGAATCATTTAGAAGGACATGCTTTAAGTCCAAAATTACACTCTAAAATCGAGTATCCCTATTTACTCCTTTTAATTTCTGGTGGTCATAGCCAATACTTAAGTGTTAACAATCTAGGTAATTATAAAAGACTTGGCACTACAATTGATGATGCTCTAGGAGAAGCGTTTGATAAAACTGCTAAACTTTTAGGTATTGAGTTTCCAGGTGGTCCAAAATTAGAAAAATTTTCAAAAAAGGGCGACCCAAATAAATACAATCTTCCTAAGCCAATTATAAATAAAGGTGGGTGTAATTTATCATTTGCTGGATTGAAAACTGCAATTTTAAGAATAACAAAGAAAATTAAAACCGACCAAGAAAAATTTGATCTTGCAGCTTCATTTCAAAAAACAATTGAAGAAATATTATATATAAAAACAAAAAAAGCTTTTCAAGAATTTCAAGAAATACATTCTATAGAAAATAATAATTTTATAGTTGCTGGAGGTGTTGCCGCTAATGAAGGAATAAGAAATAAGCTTATTAAAGTAAGTAATGAAAATAATTTTAAATGTATATTTCCAGATCTTAGGTTGTGCGGTGATAATGCCGCCATGATAGCAATGGTCGGTTTAGAAAAATATAAAATTAAGCAGTTTGATAGTTTAGATTTACCTGCAAGTCCTAGATTACCATTAGATGAAAATGCAAAATTTTTGAAGGGAGCAGGGATTAAATTATAAATGAATTATTCAAATAAATTTGAAAGTATACTAAATTTAATCAAAAGTTTTGATAAATCATTAAAATTTGAAATAATTGAAATTGGTGCTCATCCTTACGATGCAAAAGAAGAACCATTTTATAAACTATTGGAATTTTTTCCAGAATCAAAAATAAATGCTTTTGATATCGATAAAAATGAATGTGAAAAATTAAATGCAGTATCAAAAAAAGGAGTTAAATATTTTCCATTTGCATTAGGGAAAAAAAAAGAAAAAAGAAAATTTTACGAGGCTAATCACCCTATGTGCAGCTCTCTTTATGAGCCTGATGAGAAATTACTTAAATTATACAACAATTTTAAAGTGGCATATTTGAAAAATATTACTGAAATTGAAACAATTAGTTTAGATCAATTTCTCGAAGATCAAAAAATAAGCTCTATAGATTTTATAAAAATTGATATTCAAGGTGCAGAATTAGATGTATTTGAGGGAGCCAGAAAATCTTTAGAAAATGTTTTGACTATAGTATCTGAAGTTGAATTTATGCAAATTTATAAAAATCAACCACTTTTTGGTGATGTTTGTTCTTTTTTAAATAAAAAAGATATTATGTTCCATAAATTCTTAGGTTTATCAGGCAGAACTTTAATTCCTGTTACTGTAAAGAACGATATAAATTTTGCTACACAGCATATTTGGTCTGATGCTGTATTTATAAAAAATATTTTAAAAATTCCCAGTCTTGATAATTCTAAACTACTTAAACTAGCTATATTTTCTTACATGTATGGAAGTCCAGACTTAACGGTTTTTTGTTTATTAAATTATGACAAAAATAATAAAACAAATTTAACAGAATCTTTTAAAAAAATAAGTTAAATGCATAAAAAAATTACTCCAAAAATAAACTTTAATGGGAAAAAAACAAACTTTTTCGCAATAGCTACTTTAGTAAAACAGAATAATTTAGATCATGCAAATGTCATGGAGCAAGCATTTCAGCAAAATGTATTTATTGATGAAAATAAAAATTTACTTGAAAATTTTATTAACTCCATAAAATATAACAAAATTATAAAATCTCAATTATATCAGGATGTATTTGCATCTTTTATAGTAGGAGAAAAATTTGAAAAATCTTTTTTTGAATTCGGAGCAACCGATGGAATTGATTTATCAAATACATATATTCTTGAAACATATTTAAATTGGACAGGAGCGCTATCAGAACCAAGTCCTCAATGGCATAAAGAACTGAGAATCAATCGACCTGATGCTAATATTATTACAGAATGCGTCTGGTCTGAGAGTAATAAAAATTTAGATTTTTTTGTTTCTGATGTTGGTGTTCTATCATCTCTATTTGATTTCAAGGAAAGTGACAAAAATTCTATGCCAGGAAATACACAAGCAAGAATAAAAAGTGGAAAGGTTATATCGGTAAAAACTATATCTCTAAATGATGTTATTGAAAAAAAATTTGGATCAAAAACACCTTCTTATATATCTATAGATACCGAAGGATCTGAATATGAAATTTTAAAAGCTTTTGATTTTAAAAAATTTAGACCCATCATTTTTACTGTAGAACACAATTATACTGAGCTTCAGTCAAAAATTGATAAGATTATGAATTCAAATGATTATATTAGAGTGTTTAAATCTAATAGTGCTTTTGACGCATGGTATATTTCAAAAGAAATTTTTGATAAAATAAATAATTAAGATGAACTATTGGTTATTAAAATCAGAACCGGATGTATGGTCAATAGATCAACAAATTAAGGCAGGAAAAAAAGGTGCTGATTGGGATGGCGTAAGAAATTATCAAGCAGCAAAAAATTTAAGAAACATAGAAATGGGTGATTTATGTTTTTTTTATCATTCAAACATTGGAAAAGAAATTGTGGGAGTTGTTGAAGTAATAAAAACTGCTTTTACAGATCCTACAGATAAAAAAAAAAAATTTGTAGCTGTTAAAGTAAAGTTTAAAAATAAACTAAAAAACCCGGTTTCCCTTGAAAAAATTAAAAAAAATAAGGATCTAAAAGACCTTCCTTTGATCAGACAAAGTAGACTATCCGTAATGCCGATAGATACTAAAAGCTGGAAAATTATTTTGAAGATGGGTAGTATCTAGTAAAAAAAAATTCATGCCAAAAAAAAAATCAATTAAAAAACGAAAAAAAGCTGAAAAAAAAATAGAAAAAGAATTAATTTATAAAACTAAGAAAGATTGGATTAGTAAAGCAACGGTAAACAAATCCCAGTACGAAAAAAAATATAAAACATCGATTTCAGATAACGATAGTTTTTGGAAAAAAGAAGGAAAGAGAATTAATTGGATTAAACCTTATTCAAAAATTAAAGATGTCAAATTTAGCAAAACAGATGTAAGAATAAAATGGTTTTATGATGGTAGTTTAAATGCTTCTGCTAATTGTATTGATAGACATTTAAAAAAAAATAAAGACAAAACAGCAATCATTTGGGTTGGTGATGATCCAAAAGTTCAAAAAAAAATATCTTATAAAGAGCTTCACAAAGAAGTTTCAAAAGCAGCAAATGGATTAAAAGAAATTGGAGTTAAAAAAGGTGATAGAGTTACTATTTACTTAACAATGATACCCGAACTAGCATACACAATGCTTGCTTGTGCTAGAATTGGAGCAGTTCATTCAATTATATTTGGAGGATTTTCACCAGATAGTATTTCTGGCAGAATCAATGATTGTAAATCTGATTATGTAATTACTGCAGATGAAGGTGTAAGAGGAGGAAAAACAATTCATCTTAAATCAATTATGGACGAGGCTTTAGTAGATAGTCCAAAAGTAAAAAAATGTGTGGTAATAAAAAGAACAGGAAACAGGATCAATTGGGATCCTAGTAGAGATGTTTGGTATCATGAAATTATTAAAAATGTTTCTAACAAATGTGAACCTGAAGAAATGAATGCAGAAGATCCATTATTTATATTATATACATCTGGATCGACAGGAAAACCAAAGGGAGTTTTACATACAACTGGTGGTTATATGGTTTATGCTTCAATGACTCATCAGTATATATTTAATTACAAACCTAAAGACATTTATTGGTGTACAGCTGACATAGGTTGGGTGACAGGTCATAGTTATATAATTTATGGTCCATTATCTAATGGAGCAACTACTATAATGTTTGAAGGAATTCCAACTTATCCTGACAATTCTAGGTGGTGGCAAATTGTTGATAAATATAAGGTAAATATATTTTATACAGCTCCAACTGCAATACGCGCTTTAATGAGAGAAGGTGATAAACCAGTAAAAAAAACATCAAGAAAAACTTTAAAATTATTAGGAACTGTAGGCGAACCTATAAATCCAGAAGCTTGGCAGTGGTATTATAAAGTTGTTGGAGATTCAAGATGCCCAATTGTTGATACTTGGTGGCAAACAGAAACTGGTGGAATTTTAATTAGCCCTCAAACAGGAGCTATTAATTTAAAACCTGGTTCAGCGACAAAACCTTTTTATGGAATTAAACCACTAATAGTTGATAAGACAGGTAAAGTTTTAAAAGGTGAAGCACAAGGTAGACTGTGCATAGCTCAGTCATGGCCAGGACAAATGAGGACTGTTTATGGAGATCATAAAAGATTTATAGATACTTATTTTTCTCAATTTGATGGAAAATATTTTACAGGAGATGGTTGTCGTAGAGATAAGGATGGATATTACTGGATAACAGGAAGAGTTGATGATGTAATTATTGTTTCAGGACATAACTTAGGAACAGCTGAAATTGAAAGTGCATTTGTAGCTCACCCTAAAGTTGCTGAAGCAGCAGTGGTTGGATACCCACATGACATAAAAGGAAATGGGTTATACTGTTATGTAACATTAAATGTTGGAGAAGTACACTCCTTGGATTTAGAAAGAGAATTAAAACTTTGGGTAAGAAAACAAATTGGAGCTATTGCAACTCCTGACTTAATTCAATTTTCTCCTGGTCTTCCAAAAACAAGATCAGGAAAAATAATGAGAAGAATTTTAAGAAAAATTGCTGCTAATGAGCATGATCAGTTAGGAGATACTACTACATTAGCAGATCCAAGTGTTGTAAAAAGCTTAGTTGAAAATAGGAAAAATATTTAAATATCAATTAATTTTATAAATTCCTTTTCAATATTTTCCCATTTTAAAATCATAGAATTTAAAACAATTTTTCTATCTAAAGTTTTTAATTCTTTTGCAACTGGTGCCCACTCATATAATGCTAAAGCACTTTCATTGAATGGCCATGACTTATAATAATTTTTCCATTCTATTTTTTGCAATCTTTTATTGAAAATTTCTTTTCCATTTTTAATTATATCTTCGGGCATTTTATTTTTTAATTCTTCATTTAAGATTTTTTCGTAAATTCTTTTTGCATGGTCCATTTCTTGAAAATTATAAAAAACGTTTAGATAAGAAAGTGTATAAAAAGTTAAGTCTTGTAATGCTATTGTATAAATATTCCATTTGGCTTTATTAATTGACGTTAGGAATATTTCATCATCAAAATGTAAAACATATTTAGTTCCCATTCTTGTTTTTAAATAACTATATAAGGTAACTTGAGATACCCAGGCTGACTTTTGCTGAATGAAACTCTCTAGATCGTCAATATTTTTAATTTTTTTCTTAGGAATAAAAGCTTTGAATAAAGAAAAAAGATAAAGCCTAAAATCTTCAAGTTTGATATCTTTTAGGTTAAATCTATATTTTAGGGCCATTTATCTACTATTAGTTGTTATATATTACAAAAAGACTTTTAATTGGAGCATTTTTTAGGGTTTCAATCTATCACATTTTGAGTATGTTAATTTTTTTTAACCTATAGGGAGTATAAAAAATGTCAAAACAAGCTCAACACTGGGAAAAAACCAGAGGTTTGCTATTTGTTACTTTAGCGATCTGGTTCGTATTCTCAATTGGCATCTTTTTCTTCGGCGCCGAAATGAATGAATCTAACTTTAAACCTTTTGGTTATCCATTAACATACTGGTTTACTTGTCAAGGATCTCTTGGAATCTTCGTAATTTTAATTTTCTGGTTTGCAAACAGACAAGAAAAAATTGATGAAGAGTTCGGCTTTACTGAAAAGGAGGATGACTAAATGATAAAAGGAAAATTTATAGATAATTTACCAAAAGTATATGGAATATATACTGGTGGTTTCCTTGCGTTCATTATTTTAATGGCAATAGCTGAGTCAGCTGGTATGTCTGCGAAATTAATAGGAATATTTTTCGTGGCATTTACAGTTGGTATCTATGCACTAATTGGTTATCTATCAAGAACACTTCAACTTGACGCTTATTACGTAGCCGGAAGACAAGTTCCAACAGTATTTAATGGTATGGCAACAGCGGCAGACTGGATGTCTGGTGCATCATTTGTTGCTATGGCTGGTGGAATTTACTTTAAAGGCTATGGATATATGGCCTTACTAGTTGGATGGACTGGAGGATATGTTTTAGTTGCATCTTTACTTGCGCCATATTTAAGAAAATTTGGATGCTATACAGTTCCAGATTTTATCGGTACAAGATATGGTGGTAATTTAGCTAGGGTAGCTGCGGTTATAGTTCTAACAGTCGCTTCATTCACTTATGTGACTGCACAAATTAATGCAACAGGAACAATTGCTTCTGTAGCTTTAGATATTCCATTTGGAATAGCTGTGTACGTTGGATTAGCAAGTATATTAATTTGTTCTATGCTTGGTGGTATGAGAGCTGTTACTTGGACACAAGTTGCACAATACATTGTATTAATCATAGCATATCTATTACCTGTATTTTGGATAAGTAATAAAATGGGTGCTGGGTTCTTTCCACACTTAATGTTAGCAGATGAAGTTGCAAGAATTGCTGAATTAGAAGGTCAGTATGGATTCGTTAAAAATTCTGCAGCTGATCTAAAAACAGTACCAAAAGGTTTGGCTGGAATAACTAAAGCACACTCTTCAGTTAATGCTACACCTTGGGCATTTATTTCATTAGCGGTTTGTATGATGGCTGGAACAGCTTCATTACCTCACGTTATGATGAGATACTTTACAACACCAAGCGTAAAATCAGCTAGAAGATCAGTAGGATGGTCATTATTCTTTATCTTTTTACTTTATTCTTCAGCTCCAATGTTAGCGACACTATCTAAGTTATCTTTGATAGATCCTAACTTGGCGACTGGAATTATTGGTAAATCGATATCTGAAGTTCAATCAATTGATTGGTATCAAAACTGGAACCAAGCAAACTTAATGTTCATAAGCGACTTTAACCAAAATGGAAAACTTGAACTAAATGAGTTTTTCATGGGTGGTAAAGCCGTTGTATTAGCGACTCCAGAAATTGCTGGATTGCCTTATGTAATTTCAGGTCTTGTTGCTGCTGGAGGTATGGCTGCTGCCATGTCAACAGCTGATGGTTTAGTTTTAGCAATTGCAAATGCTTTATCTCATGACTTATACTATAAGATCATTGATCCTAAAGCAGAAACTAGAAAAAGATTAGTTGTTGCAAGGGTACTACTTGTAATAATTGGTTTTGCTGGAGCAACTATTGCAGCACTTGAAATTCAAGGTATCTTAGGCTCAGTTATCTGGGCATTTGACTTTGCGATGTCAGGATTGTTCTTCCCACTTGTGTTAGGTGTATGGTGGAAGAGAGCAAATGCACCTGGTGCTGTTGCTGGAATGCTTCTAGGTCTAATCTCTGGTACAGCGTATCTAATTTGGGTACGTAACGGAGGATCTGGATTCTGGGGTATTACTCAACTTACATTCGGAATAGTTGGATCATTAGTTAGTCTAGTTTCAATGGTTGTTGTTAGTTTAATGACTAAAGAACCAGATAAGGCTACTCAAAAAATGGTTGATGAAGTACGTATACCTAGTGGTAGAACAGTACTTGGTAAACAACATTAAATAATTTGATTTTTAAGGGGCGAATTTTTTCGCCCCTTATTTATTTTAAAATTTCTATATTTTTTTATGTCAGCAAACTTTCACCCTCTTGTATATTTAATAGATTATATAATGGGTGTAATCATGTGGACATTAATTGGAAGAGTGGCGATGAACATTTTCCAAAAAGAAGACTCTGAATTTTTTTTTATGAAAGTTTTTGTAAAATTAACAGATCCATTAATTAATTTATTTAAAATTATAACGCCTTCATTCATAATTAAACCTCTAGTACCACTATACGTTGCTTGGTTTTTTTATATGTTTAGATTTTACCTCATGCCTTATATATTGGGCTATTCTGTAATGGGAATGCTATCTTTTCCTCTAGAAAGTGAAATTGCAATACAAATTTATCAAATTTTTGGTAAAAATTAATTCAAAAAAAAAACAAAAATTGATAGTACTAAACATATCTATCAATGAAAAAAATACAAATTTCACCATCAATTCTATCTGCTGATTTTAGTCAACTAGGTAATGAAATTAAAAAATTAGAAGAAGGTGGAGCTGATCTCATACATGTAGATGTAATGGATGGGCATTTTGTTCCAAATTTAACAATAGGACCTCCAGTTATTAAAACTTTGAGAAAGTATACAAATTTGCCATTTGATGTTCATTTAATGATTGCCCCTGTTCATAAATATATAAAAAATTTTGCTGATGCTGGATCAGACATAATTACAATTCATCCGGAGGCAACTGAAAACTTAGAAGAATCTATAAATCATATTAAAGAGCTGAATAAAAAAGTTGGAGTATCGTTAAATCCAAATACTGAAATAAATGTTATTGAATCTCAATTAAATAACATAGATTTAGTTTTAATAATGAGTGTTTATCCGGGATTTGGGGGACAAAAATTTATAAATGAAACTATAAAAAAAATAAAAGATTTAAAAAAAATTAAAGATGAAAATAATTATAGATTTGATATTGAGGTTGATGGAGGTATTAACTTCACAAATTCAAAAGATGTTATAAATGCTGGTGCAAATATTTTAGTTTCTGGAACAACAATATTTAAAGAAAATAACGGAGATATAAAAAAAAATATAGAAACACTAAAGACAGTGTAATATGCTATTGAAAAATTCTATAAGTTTAATTAATGAATTTTTCTCTTTAACGCTTAATCAAATAAGAAAACTTTATTTAAATTCTAGTATATATAATAAAAAAATATCTAGAAATGAAAATAAATCATTACATTACAAACCAAGCTTAAGTATTTTAAACTGCCTTATAAGATATCAAGCTAAAAAAAATAAAATAGAAGACTATAATATTGATGAAATTTGGGAAAAAAAAACTAATGAAAAAGATTTAAAAAAATTACATAGTTTTTATTGGTTATTTACAATTGATTTAAAATCTTCAAAAAAAATTACTCATTTTATAATTCAGAATTGGATTAAAAAAAATCACAATTATAATTCTGACGTATGGGAAGTAGATATTTTATCCAAAAGAGTAATTGCTTGGATTTCTAATTATCAACTAACATACGAAGAAACTAATGAAGAATATAAAATTAATTTTAATAATATAATTATAAAACAGGTCAATCATTTGATTAATGAAATTAACAGATCTGAAATATTTGATGATAAAATGATAGGATGTACAGCAATTTTATTAACTGGTTTATCTTATAATAACGAAAGATTTATTTCATTTGGACTAAATTTGTTAAAAAAAATAATTAACTCTTCATTTGACAATGAATATTTTCCAAAATCAAGAAACATTCGTCAATTAGTTTTTTATTTAAAATATTTTGTTCTAATTAGAGAATTATTAAAAGAGTCCTTAAATGAAATTCCAGATTATTTAAACGAGATCATTCATTATACTGGAAAGGCATATAATTTTTTTTGGAGTTCAATAAAAGAAAGTTTATTATTTAATGGAAATAATGAATCAGATTTATCTGATTTTGATAAATATTTGAATTTTTATAATTATAAATTTAATTATAATGGGAATGAATTAGGCGGGTATTCAATTCTAAAAAATAAAAATATAATTATGGCGATGGACACTGGATCAACTCCAGATAAAAGATTTTCTGAAAATTACCAAAGCGGACCCTTATCTTTTGAGGCTATATATAAAGGTAATAAAATTATATGTAACTCAGGTTATTTTCAAAATCATAAGCATAAATTAAATATAATATCTAAATCCTCTGTTGCACATTCAACTTTAATATTAAATAACAAATCTGCAACTAATTTTAAAAAAAAGAATGGGCAAAATATTTTAGAAAATGGATTAAGGTCATTTAATAAAAATATATTATATGAGAAAAATTTTTGGAGCATAAAATGTTCACACGATGGATATATAAAAGAATTTGGTACTATACATGAAAGAATTTTAGAATTTTATCCTGATTCGGAAAAATTTATAGGTAAAGAAAAATTAACAAAAAGAAAAAATTTTAAAGCTGCAAGTTTTGAAATAAGATTTCATTTGATGCCAAATTCTAAAGTGACAAAAATACAGGATAACAGATCTGTTTTAATTGAATTAGAAAATTCTGGATGGAAATTTTTTACAAATCATGGTCTTATAGATGTTGAAACTGGATTATATTTCGGTAAAAAAAATACCTATAGTGAAAATCAAAATATTTTTATATCTGGCACTACCCAAAAAGAAGAACAGTTAATAGAATGGGAATTAAGTAGAATAAAATGAAGAAAATTAAGCAAGCACTTGTTTCTGTTTCTGATAAAAAAAGTTTATTAAAATTATTAAAAGTATTAAAAAAATTTAAAATAAAAATTATTAGCTCAGGTGGAACTTACAAATATATTCAAAAATTGGGATTTAAATGTTATGAAATATCTAAGTTTACTAATACATCCGAAATTTTAGAAGGACGAGTTAAAACATTACATCCAAAAATTTATGCTGGTATTTTAAATAAAAGGGAAAAAAAAACTCATAAGAAGCAAATGAAATTAAATAAATATGAGAATATAGATCTTGTAATAGTTAATTTTTATCCATTTGAGGAAACACTTAAAAAAACTTTAAATCATAAAAGTATAGTTGAAAATATTGATATTGGTGGGCCAACATTAGTCAGGGCTGCTGCAAAAAATTTCAATGATGTAACAGTGATTACAAGTTTAGAACAGTATGATGATTTACTTCAAGAGCTTCTTAAAAATAATGGATCAACTAGTGTTGAATTTAGACAAAAGTTATCTGAAGAAGCATTTACAAAAACTGCATATTATGACTCGGCTATAGCAAATTACTTTACTGATAAAACTAAAAACAGATTCCCAAAAAGAAAAGTGATTCATGCAAACCTAATAGAAAAATTAAGATATGGAGAAAACCCTCATCAAACTGCTGCAATTTATAGCTATGATAAATCTTTAAATATAATGCAATTAAATGGAAAAAAACTTAGCTATAATAACTATAATGATATGTATGCAGCACTAAATATATCTAAAAGTTTACCTAAAAATTTAGGCACAGTAATTGTTAAACATTCAAATCCTTGTGGAGTATCAATTAATAAAAATAAATTAGAAAGTTATAAGAAAGCATTAGCTTGTGATCCCATAAGTGCTTTTGGAGGAATAGTATCATGCAATTTCAAAGTTAATAAAAATTTAGCATTAGAACTCAATAAAATGTTTCTTGAAATTATTATTGGAAATGGATTTGACAAAGAAGCAATTACAATTCTTAAAAAAAAAAAGAAAATTAGAATTATTGATGCTTCTAATTTAGAAATAAAAAATTTTTCTAATATTGTTTCAAATTTTAATTCAATTATGATTCAAAGTTCTGATTATAAAATTTTTACTGAAAAAAATCTTAGAATTGTTTCAAAAAAAAAACCTAGCAAGCGCACTCTTAATAATTTAATTTTTGCATTTAATATTTGTAGAAACGTAAAATCCAACGCTATAGTTTTAACAAAAAATGGCTCAACTATTGGAATAGGATCTGGTCAACCTAGTCGGCTAGATAGTTGTAAAATTGCCATTGAAAAAATGAATAAATTTCAAAATAACAATGAAAATGATGAAATAGTTGCAGCCTCTGATGCTTTTTTTCCTTTTGTTGATGGGATAGAAAAATTAGTTCAATCTGGCGTTTCCGCAATAATTCAACCTTCTGGATCAATTAGGGATAAAGAAATCATAAAATTTGCAAATCAAACAAATACAATATTAGTTTTTTCAGGTACTAGACATTTTAAACACTAATTAATCTTATCAACTTTTGCTGCTAAAATAAAATCACTTTCGTGCAATCCTTTAATGGCGTGAGTAAAAATTTTAATTTTTGCATAGCCCCAACCAAACCAAATATCAGGGTGATGTCCTTCAATTTCTGCTATTTCGCCAACTTTATTAATAAATTCTTGGCTTTCTTTAAAATCTTTAAAATTAAATTGTTTTATTAAGTAATAAATTTTATTTTCATCAGATTCAACTTTCCAACCATCAACCATCTTTAAATATTTATGAATTTCTGTTATATCGAAATTTGGTATTCCACCCTCACAAGGTATACATTTTTTGTCAGCTAAATCACTCATTAATAAATCATTCAATATTTAAAACAAAATTTCAATCAATATTTGGAGCGGGCAATGGGACTCGAACCCACGACCTTCTCGTTGGCAACGAGACGCTCTACCACTGAGCTATGCCCGCTTGTTCTATAAATATTGAATTTATTAGCTTTTTTAAAATTATGCAATAGACAAAATTTCCAAAATTTGAACTGAAGCGTGTCGTGAGTGTGACAAAATGAAAATTTATTTTTTTTTTATTTTAAAACTGTAATTAAAGTTCGAAACAAAATAAACTATAAAAATTGACAGACATAAGGATGATAAAAGTAAATAAGTATCCTTAGGAGCATACCCAAAACTGAAAATTCTATAAACAATAGCGTTTGATATAAATGCAGAATAAATTAAATTTTTTTTACTTATTAAAAAAATTTTTTTTTCTATAAAGTTAAAAATTATAATTATCATAATCAAGAAAACTGAAACAAAATAGATATTTCCAGAATAATATAAAAAAGATATTAACCCTGGCAAAGTATTACCTTTCATAATAACAGCTCCTGCAGATATAGGTTTTTGTCTATTATAATCAAAAAATTTTGTCTCATAAAATGTATTTCCTTTATTTACTTTTTGTTCCTTAAGAGCTTCAAATAAAAGACTAAAACTAAGCTCAGCAGATCTTGAGACATTAATAAGAGAATCTAAACCAACCCATCTGTTAATAAAAATAAAAGATGAAATTTTATTAGGTGATAAATTTTTTTTTATTTCACTTTCTTTATTTTCTTTTTTAATTTTATCTATAGGAATTGATAAGTTACTAGAATTATTTTTGAGTTGTTTTTGTTCTAATTCTAATTTTGAAAAATCATTACTTAATTCTA
>CACHJL010000002.1 GCA_902580135.1 uncultured Pelagibacteraceae bacterium
TTGATAAAATTCTATATTATGATTTTTTAATATTTCAAGAGTGGTATCAGTTGAAAAACTGTCTATAACTACAATTCTTTTTACAATATCTTTTAGAGAAATTATACATCTCTCCATATGCTTCTCTTCATTATTGGTTAATATAATCGCAGTAATATTGGCTAACATAAAACTAAAAACTTTCCTTTCTACGAATAAGCTTAATATCAAATATTTTCAATTTATAAATTTAAAAATAACTATGATTTAGAAAATATTTTTTTAATTTCGCTATCTAAGTCAACTTCATTTACTTTATTTGAAGTTTTTTCAGTCTTTAAATTATTTTTGTCTTCAAAAACTTTAGTTAAAACTTTTGTTTGGGATAATGAATCAGTCAAATCTTCTATTTTTTTAGAAATATTGCTTTTTTCTTTTTCTATATCGTTTAATTTATCTTTCATTATTTGATATTTTTTTTGAGAATTTGACAAATCGTGACTTAATCTCAAATTTTCATCTTGAAAGAAAATAACTTTTTCTTTTAAATTTTTTAATTCCTCTACTTGATCATTTGCAAATTTCTCAGTTTTACTAGCTCTCGATTTGATTAATTCATCATGCATTTTTTTGTTATTTTTAATTAATTTAATTTCATTTGCCCTTAGCGAAGATAGTTCATATTGTAAATTAACATTCATTTCTTCAAGAATTTTTCTATCCTCACCAATCTTATGAGTTGTCTCTTTTTTTAATGTACTATTTTGTCCTTCTAATGATCTATTTTTTTTAATTAATATTTTTTCTTTTTGTATCAGACTTGATATTTCATCTTTTAATTTATAATTATTTTCAATTAAACTTTGTTTGCTATCTTCAATAGAGTTGTTAATTTTTTCCAAACTTAATTTTTCATCTAATAGTGTAATTTTATCTTTTTCTAATGTGCTAATCTGCTCATGATATTGGTCATTTACATCGATTAGTAATTTCTTATTTTTATTTAACAATACAACTTCTTGTTGAAGTTTTTTGTTGCCTTTAATTAATAATTTTTCATTCTCTTTTACCATTAATAGTTCATCTTTTAATTGATTGGTTTGGTCTGATAAGAAATTTTTTGTTTCAGCCAATGTTAAAAGGTTATTCTCAGTTTTTTTACTAGAATCTATTAAGTTTTTTTCATTCACTATAAGAGTATTTAATTTATTTTTTAATACCTCGTTATTGTTCTCTAATGAATGATAGGTCGCTTTAAGAGAATTTATTGAATTCTGAAGTTCTAAATTATTATTTTCAAGTTCTCTATTTTTTTGTATTAATTCAAGTTCTCTATCTGCAATAGTTTTTAATTCTTCTTGAAACTTTTGGAATTTAAAATTGAGAATTTTTTCATTATTTATTAAATTAGCAATTTCATCTTTTAATTTTTTATTAATTCTTAAATTTTGAAATTCTTTTTTTCTAAGATCCGATATGATTTCTTTTAACTTTTTATTTTCTAATTGTTGATCTAAAATAATTTTAATCGTATTTTTTCTAATTTTTCTTTTTAAAATATTAAATAATTCTTCAACAATTTCATATTTTTTTTTACTTTCTTTTATTTCTTCAAATGATTGGTCCTTTGAATTATTTGTTTTGCTTATTTTATATTTTTCACTTATATTATTTTTTTTTTGTTTTGAAATTTCGGCTTCCTCAATTATTTTTTCGGTATTTGGTGGTATTTTATTATCACTACTCACTTCTTTTATCTCTTTAGGAACTTCTTCAATTTCATCAGTCAATATAAGAGTTTCGTTTTCTTTTTTTTTATTTTGAAGTTTCTTATTATTTAAGTCGGAATTATTTGCTCTCACGTAAAGATCGTTTGTAGCTTTTACAATTTCTTTAATAGAATATATTTTCATGCTTTTTTTTAATTTAGATATTTTAATTAATTTGTCTAGCTTCAAAATACAGCATAATGACTCACTTATTTAAAAGAAAACAATGAATTTTTTTATTCACCCTTATGTTTAAAAACAGCATAAAATGTTTTTATTATAATATATAAATCTAAAAGTATACTCCAGTTGTTTAAGTACCATAAGTCATGGTTCATTCTTTTTTTCATTGTCTCGTCTGTATAAAAACCTCTAAGACCATTGACTTGCGCCCATCCTGTTAAACCTGGATTACATTTATGTCTTTTTAAATAATTCATAAATAATTTTGAAAATTTAATGTCAAGATCAACTGGATGAGGTCTTGGTCCAACAATGGACATATCGCCACTTAATACATTAATCAACTGAGGTATCTCATCAATACTAAATTGTCTAATAAATGTTCCACATTTGAGTTTTCTTTTATCATCAAATGTAACCTGAAGAGTTTTATCAAAAGATCCTTTTTTTAAAGTTCTGAGTTTATAAATTTTAAATCTTCTTCCATCCCAACCAGTTCTGTTTTGTGTAAATAAAATTGGAAATCCATCTTCTATAAAAATCAAAATTGCTGAAAGCATTAAAATTGGCGAAGCCAATAAAAGAAATAAAATAGAAAATATTTTATCTAAAATAATTTTAAATAATAAACTAATTCCATGGAATCTTGAAACCTCATATTTTTTAAATTTAAATTTTCCATTTAATAAATCTTGAGAATTCAAATTCGATGAAGATTCTAAATCAACTATTAATATATCAACAGAATACTTAATAATATTTTCAAGCAATTTATCGGTCACAGCTTTTTTTGTTTTAAGTATCCACACTTGACCAAGAGCATGGTATTCAAGAATAGACCTTATATCCTCTGTTTTTTTAAAAATTGGAATTTTTAACTCATTCTTTACTAATGTTTTCGGTATTGATTCATAGTCATCAACTATGCAACATTTATAAATATTTATTTGGTTTTTTTTTTGTTTAAGAAAATATTTTATATCTTTAAAATTTCCTACAAGCATTATATTTTTTTGTATAATGTCATTGTTGACCATATACCTAAATAATGAATTAAAAATTAATTTAGAAATAAATAAGTTGAAAAATAAAAAAATTATCGAATAAACATAAATAATATTGATTTCAAAGTTCTCTTTCCTAATAAAATAAATTGCAAAAATTAATATCTTACAAATAATTATTCCTCCAACATCTTGTCTCAAATATGAAATAAAGTTAAATTGATAACTCTTTCTTTTTTTTAAGAATAAAGACAAAATAAGATAAAAAATACTTAACAATATCGTAAATAAATAATATTTTGAATTTATAAATATTTCACTTTTTCCAAATTCATGAATCGAATTTTCTTCTAATATTGAAAAAATATAGTAACTAAAAAAAACGACAAAAGATTTTATTATAAATGAAAAATAGACATATGCAGAATCATCATTCTGTAAAACTTTTTCAAGCTTAAACATTTATTTTAAGTTTTATTTCTATAATAATTATTATAATTATAATAATGAGATGAATAATTATAGTAATAAGCATAATAACTATCTTTTGATGTATCTAAATCATTAATAATTATTCCATGAATCTTGCTTCCAACATTTTGAATTTTTTTTATGGATGACATAAATGTTACTGTTCTAGTAGCCTCTGATCTTATTAAAAATAAATTATAGTCAGTCGCCTGAGCCAGTATTAAGGTATCAGAAACAGGTTGTACTGGAGGTGAGTCTATAATTACGTAGTCATAATCCATTTTAAGAACGTCTAAAAATTTCTTAATTTGTTCTTTATTAACTATATCAGACATATCAAATCTTTTTTCTCCAGAAGTAATAATATCCAAGTTTGTTCCAGGCACTTTAAAAATTGTTTCATTTAATTGAGAAGAACCCGATATTATTTCACCTAAACCATAAATTTCTTTATCAAACTGGTAAAAACTATTTAAAACTGAAGGTCTTCTTATGTCGGCCTCAATAAATAGGACCTTGTGTGTTTTTTCTAATGATAAAGCTAGATTAAAGGCATAAGTTGTTTTTCCTTCTGAAGGATTGCTTGATGTTACCATATAGCTTGAATTCTTTTTATATTTTGACTCTATAATTGCTCTAGATGATCTAATAGACTCAGAAAAATTTGACTCACTGTCCTCTAAAAACATTTGAAGTATATGAAAGCCTCTTTTTAATTTAGCAACTTTTGGTAGCACTCCTACTTGAGGTATATCGAGCGATTCTATTGCTTCAGGGCTTTTTACTACAGATGTGTTCATCTCTTTATAAAAAACTAGACTATAAAAAAATATAAAAGATAAAAATAAACTATAAATAAAATTATTAGTTGGTTGTGGTGTGAATGGACTAGTTGGCAAGTTTGGAGTTTCAATAATCTTAAGTTTTGATACTTGTAAATTTTGTGCTTCGTTTGTTTCTTTTACTCTTTGCAAAAATGACTCGTATAGTTTCTTACTACTTTCAACTTCTCTCGAATACTTCATCATTCCAGACTCTTTTTCTTCAATTACTCGAAGTTCCTCCGTTGCAATTTTTAATTCTTCTTCGGATAATTTAATGAAATTCTCCATATTACCTAGCTCGAAAGCTTTTTGTTGAATGCTGAGATTTATTTTTTCCTGAAGTTGAGTATTTAATTTTTCATGAAATTCATTTGCTTTAACTAATTTTGGGTGTTTGCTGGTATAAATTAACGACAAAGATTGAATATTACTTTCATTTGCCGCTATACTGTCATTGATAGCTGAAATTTCTTTTGCAGTTCTTAATTCTTCGATAGCCAATAAATCATCTATATTTCCATCTGCAACTTTTATAGACAATAAGTCATTTTGTAATTTTTGAGTATTTTGTTCAGCTTCCAAAATTCTTTGAGATAGCGATTCTATCTCTTTTATTTTAAGTTTTTTAACATTTCCTGTATCGACTAATTCATTTTCTTTTTTATAATCTGCTAGTTTTTTTTCAGCTATATCCATTTGTATTACTAGTTCTTTTAATCTATCGGTAATTTTTAAATTTGCATAATTTGTAATTTGGATTTTACTATCAACTTCATATCTTTGGTAAGATTCAATAATACTGTTTAATGCTAATTGTGAGATTTTTGGATTGTTAGATATAAATGATAATTGTAAAACATCGCTTCTAGGTACATTAGAAACTGAAAAATTTTGAGTTAAAATAGATTTAAGATAACCTTTATCTATATTAACTTTTTTTTTGAGTATTCTATTAAAAAATGATTTTTCTGTTTGCGCAAACAAATTTTTAAATTCTAAACGATTTTTTTTGTCACCTACTATATACTCTAAAACCTCATCGCTTCTTAAAATAGCTATTTGATTATTAACACGACTTGCTTGATTATCGAAAGCATAAACTTCTTCTATATTAACAATATTATTCTCTTCTGGAGAAATAACTATCGTAGCTTTACTTATATATTTTTTTTCTAAGTTAAGTGAAATAAATAATACTAATATTGAAACTAAAAAAGTTAAAATTGATAAATTTTTAAAGTTTTTTTTTCCTATTAAGAAAAAAAATCTTATGTCTCCTACATCAAAAAAATGTATGATTGAATTTAATTTATCTAGCATCTTATTTAATTATTTTTTTATAAGTATTAACGTGTAAATATATATTACGAAAAACTTAAAAAAAAAATAATATAAACACAAAGTTAGTTATTTTAAGGTTTTTTTCTTGAATTTGAGAGCTTCTTTAGTTGCAAATTCTATTAATTTTAATAAATCTTGTCAAGATATGCTAAAGTGCTATTTATTTAACATGGTTTCTAAAATTGCAAAAATTATTATAATTTTTATTTTTTTATGTGGTTGTAATGCAGAAAAATTTGCTGCAAAAAAAATTATTGAAGAAACAATTTCAACGGGGATAACCAAGAATCCAAAATCAAGATCTGCCTCTAGTAAAAAAAATGAAAATTATACTATTAACGATGTTGAAATTAAATTAATTAATATTAATAAATTAACTGATAATAAAATTGATTTTTACAACAACAAAAAAATAAACACTTTAGATCATAAAATTAAAAAATTTTCCGACATATATGATTATAGGTATGAATATGTTTTAGGACCATCTGATGTAATAAATATAAATTTAACAGAAACTGATGATATTGATAATACATATAAAGTTGATGAAAATGGTATGATTGATTTGCCTTTTGCTGGAAAAGTTAAAATAAATAATTTAAGCATAACTCAAGCTCATAATATTTTAACTTCTGTAATTCAAGAGTATTATAAAAATCCTGATCTTCAAATAGATGTTGAAGAATTCAATAGTAGTAAAGTTTATATAGTTGGTGCTGTTGGAAGTCAGTTAACAATCAATCTGGACCAAAAACCAATAAATTTAATTGAAGCAGCTATAGAAGCTAAATTTACTCCTGGTGGAAAAAAATCTACTGGTACAAAAGGATATCTTAGAAGAGACAACAAAGTTTATAAAATCAATCTTTCTAATGCGTTTCAATCAAAGGATGAAAAAGAAAACTTTTATTTAAAAAAAAATGATGTAATTTTTATTGATAGAAATTCAGATCAAATTCATGTGTTTGGTGAAGTAACTAAGCCAGGTGTTTACTATCCTAATATGGATTACTCATTAACAGAGTTAATTTCAACCAGTGGTTTAAATCAACTAACTGCGGACGCAAAAAAAATATACGTAATAAGAGAAGATTATAGCAATTTTTTAAAGCTAGAAGTATTTCAGCTAGATATAACTAATCCGATAAGTCTTACTACTGGAAGAAAATTTAAACTACTTGCAAAAGATATAGTTTATATACCTCCCACAAAACTTGTAAAATGGAATAGAGTTATAAGTTTGCTTTTGCCTCAAACTGATCTATTTAATTCTTATAACCCAATAATACAAGACGGTGTAAGGACTGGCAATGCTGGTGGTTAAATCTATTGATGCATAATTTTTGTTTTTCTAAATAAATTATTTATTATAAATAAATTAACAAAAATAATTTGATTTATAGGTATATGTAGTGAAAAATCAGATAAAAGAATTATAATTATTATAACTAAATATAAGAAATAATTAAAATTATAATTATTTTTATTAAATAAGACTTTAAAAAAAGAAAGTATAAATAGAATAAAGCCTAAAAAACCAAACTCACCAATAAACTCTAACAAACTTGAATGCGCATGATTAGCGTAGAAAGGTGCGGAGTCTAGAAACTTTAATTTAAATAAAATCTCAAAACTACCAGCTCCATAACCAAACAAAAAGAAATTTTTAATTTGAATATATCCGAATTGAATAATTTCTAGTCTAGAAATACTGGTTGCATTATTGTTTAAACTTAAATCTTCATTTAAGAACAAATATCTTTCCACTAATTTTTCACTTCCAAAAAAATATCCCATAAACAATACATCAAATAAAATTATAAAAATTAAGACATAACTGAATATTTTATTATTATTTTTTTCAATAAATTGACTATTTATAAAATAAAAAATTATTGTAATTAGCAAAAGAAAATTTCCTAATTTAGAAAAGGTAGTTATTATACCTATAGTAATAAATACAACAAATAATCTTACATAGGTTTTATTGAAAAAATTATCTTTTTTTTTTATTTTTTTTTCAAAATCTGTATTTTTTAAATATTCCAAGCTAGCAATTAAGCATGTGAGTAAGAAAATTGAAAAAACTGTTCTATTGATAAAAAAACCTGTTGAACCATTATAGTAAGAATTTTCTAAAAAAAATATATCAGGATTTCCATTAAGATATAAAAAGACAGCAATACATGAATGAAATGCGCCTAAAATAGATAAGAAAAAATAAAACCTAAAAATATGTCTATATTTATAAAAAATCATTTTTGTTATTAGAATTATTAAAAAAATTGAGACATAATTTAAAAACTGAAAAAATGTATTAGATGGAGATAAACTAATTGAAGATTCATTATTGTAGTTCAAATGCTTTAAATAAGTATATTTCTCTTTAGATAACAATTTTAAAATTTCTAAAGGAAATGGAATTATTTGAAATAATAAATAAAGTAAAAAAAATATATAAATAAAAATCGAACTTTTATTTTTTGTATAAAAATCTTTTAAATGTGATGAATAGTTTTTATCATTTAAACAATAAATAAATAATGAACTAGATAAAATAAAATTTATCTGTATTAAAATATTTGAATTTCCTCCGTTGAATACACTTACAAACAGCAAAATTAAAAAAAATAAATACTGATATTTTTTATTTTTTTTTAAATTCATACATTAATTAGGTGAAACATTTTTATCAAAAACTTTATCAAAGTCATCAGTAGTTATCGCTTCTTCATTTTCTAATTTGTTTTTAATTGTATCTAAAACTGTATCGGTTGCAGTTTCATCTGTATCTTCTGTTGCAGTTTCATCTGTATCTTCTGTTGCAGTTTCATCTGTATCTTCTGTTGCAGTTTCATCTGTATCTTCTGTTGCAGTTTCATCTGTATCTTCTGTTGCAGTTTCATCTGTATCGGTTGTCGTAGTTTCATCTGTATCGGTTGTCGTAGTTTCATCTGTATCAATTGTTGTGGATTCATCTGTATCTTCTGTTGTAGTTTCATCTGTATCGGTTGTCGTAGTTTCATCTGTATCTTCTGTTGCAGTTTCATCTGTATCGGTTGTCGTAGTTTCATCTGTTGCTGAAGGATCTTCTGTATTTTCATTTTTTTGTGCTTCCTCATTTTTTTCTATAATTGAAATTACTTTTTCAGGGTTTTCTTTTGCTATTTCTACCAATACTTCTGAGACTTTCTCTTGGTTTTCAGTATTTTTGTCAGCTGAATCTAAAACTTTTTGAGAAATTGTTCCTTCGCTATTTTTAACAATATCAGTTATTTTTTTGATATCATTTTCATCTTTTGCATTATCGATTGCTGATTTAATTATATTAGATATAGCTTCATCATTTTCTGTTGATGTAGCTGATAAGATTTCAATGGCTCTCTCTCCATTTTCTTGGTTTGTTATATTGTCTACAACAGATAATTTTAAATCACTTTCGGTATCAATTTTATCTATTTCTTCAAGTACTTTTGATGCTGTACTAGTTTCTGTTTTTACAATTACTTCTGCTATTATATTTGAATAATCAGTTTCATCATCAGTTCCTGTTCCTTCTTTTTGATTTTTAGCTGCATCAACAGTATTTACAATTAAAGCTTCTTTATTTTCATCGCTAATAGACTCAATTTTGTCTGGTTCCGTATCAACAATGGCTTTTAAGACTTTAGCAGATAAAGTTTGTTTATCAGTTTCTTGAGCAGTTTTATTCACTTCTTCGACTACTTTGTTAGCTAATTCATCATTTACAACAGAAACTACATTTGCAATTAATTGACTATCTTCTGAAGTGTTTTCTGCATTTTGTACTGCTGTTTCTGTTAATTGTTCCATTTGTTCTTTATTATTTTCAGAAAGTTCATTTAATTTCTCAGTGTCTTTTTCTGAAATTCCAGAGATAACTTCTAATGATAAATTAGTATCCGTTTCAATATCATTAATCTCTTCAATTACTTTACTGGCAGTTTCGGTATCGGTATTAACAATAATATCAGATATAATATCAGTAAAATCTTCTTCTTCCTCGATACCAGTTCCTTCTTGTTGGTTTTTTGCAGACTCGATTGTTTGTTCGATCATTGTATCTTTTACATCGTCATTAATAATATCCATTTTGCTTGGTTCGGTATCGACAATAGCTTGAAGAACTTTAGCAGATAAAGTTTGTTTTTCATCAGTAGAAGTTTTGCTAACTTCTTCCACCATCACATTAACCAGGTCATCACTTACAACAGAAACTACATTCGCAATAAGTTGACTATCTTCTGACGTGTTTTCTGCTTTTTGTATCGCATCTTCTGCTAATTCATTTATTTCTTCTTCAATACTTTCAGTTAATTCGTTTAATACTTCGGAATCTTTCTCGGAAATACTTGATATTACTTCTAAAGATAAATTAGTATCCGTTTCAATATCATTAATTTCTTCAATTACTTTACTAGCAGTTTCAGTATCAGTGTTAACAATAATATCAGATATAATATCAGTAAAATCTTCTTCTTCCTCGATACCCGTTCCTTCTTGTTGGTTTTTTGCAGACTCGATTGTTTGTTCGATCATAACTTCTACTATTTCATCACTGATAATTTCCATTTTATCTGGTTCAGTATCAACAATCGCTTGAAGAACTTTGGCAGATAAAGTTTGTTTTTCTTCTGTTGAAGTTTTGCTAACCTCCTCAATCATTACATTAACTAGCTCATCATTAACAACTGCAACCACGTTTGCAATTAGTTGACTATCTTCTGAAGTGTTTTCTGCATTTTGAATTGCGGATTCGGTTAATTGTTCCATTTGTTCTTTATTATTTTCTGAAAGTTCATTTAATTTTTCAGTGTCTTTTTCTGAAATACCTGAAATAACTTTTAATGATAAATTACTATCAGTTTCTGTTTCGTTAACTTCATCTATTATTTTTGCTGCAGTTTCTGAATCTGTTTTAACAATAATTTCTGCAACTATATTAGTTAAATCTTCTTCTTCTTGAACACCTGTTCCTTCTTGTTGTTCTATTGTAGCTTCAATGGTTTGTTCTATTAATACATCCTTTATCTCTTCATCGATTATATCAATTTTTTCTGGTTCGGTATCAACAATAGCTTTTAGAACTTTTGCTGAAAGAGATTGTTTTTCATCTATTGCAACTTTGCTAACTTCTTCGACTACTTTGTTAGCTAATTCATCATTAACAACTGCAACCACGTTTGCAATTAGTTGACTATCTTCTGAGGTGTTTTCTGCATTTTGAATTGCAGTTTCAGTTATTTGTTCCATTTGTTCTTTGTTATTTTCAGAAAGTTCATTCAATTTCTCAGAATCTTTCTCAGAAATACCTGAAATAACTTTTAATGATAAATTACTATCAGTTTCAGTTTCATTAACTTCATCTATTATTTTTGCTGCAGTTTCAGCATCAGCATTAACAATAATATCAGAAACTATACTGGTCATATCTTGTGACTGTTGTATTCCTGTTCCCTCTTGTTGATTTTTTGCAGACTCGATTGTTTGTTCAATCATTGTATCTTTTACATCATCATTGATAATATCTATTTTACCAGAGTCGGTATCAACAATTGCTTTTAAAACTTGGGCGGATAAAGTTTGTTTTTCATCAGTAGATGTTTTGCTAACTTCTTCCATAATTTCATTAACAACTTCATCACTGACCACTGCAACCACGTTTGCAATTAATTGACTATCTTCAGCTGTATTTTCTGCATTTTGAACGGCTGTTTCTGTTAATTCTTGCATTTGTTCTTTGTTATTTTCTGAAAGTTCATTTAATTTTTCAGAATCTTTTTCTGAAATTCCTGAAATAACTTTTAATGATAAATTACTATCAGTTTCCGTTTCGTTAACTTCATCTATTACTTTAGCTGCTGTTTCAGCATCAGTGTTAACAATTATATCAGATATAATATCAGTTAAATCTTCTTCTTCTTGAATACCTGTTCCTTCTTGTTGATTTTTTGCAGCTTCAATTGTTTGCTGAATCATTGTATCTTTTACATCATCATTGATAATATTTATTTTATCTGGTTCTTGTTCCACAATTGCTTGAAGGACTTTAGCTGATAAATTCTGTTTTTCTTCTGTGGAAGTTTTGCTTACTTCTTCAACCACTTTATTTACCAAGTCATCACTTACAGCGGAAACAACTTGTGCAATCAAATCTACATCTTCATTTGATGAAGAAGCTTTTTTAATAGCATCAACTGTTAATTTTTCTACTTCTTCGGCACTTGTTTCTGCTAGAGTTTCTAATTTTTCTGGGTTTTTTTCAGAGAAATCTGCCATTACTTTAAGAGATAATGTTGAGTCTTCATTAGTATTTTTCTCAGTAATATTTGAAATTACAGCGGCAACCGTTCCTTCATCTGATTTTGCCATAACTTTACTTAGTATCTCTGCTGATTTTTCTGTTTCTTTTGATACTATGGTTTCAAATATTTTTTCTTTTACAGCTATAACCTCTTCTGATTCAGATGAAGTAATAAATTTATTATCTTTATCTGATAGATTATCTACAACACCCTCTACCAATGTGTCTTTAGTTTCGATAATTTTTTCTATAGTTTCACCTATATTTTGTTCATCAGACTGATCAATCACATCAGATAAAAAAGTTGTATTATCATCTTTGCTATTCTCAACAATAAAATTTATTTGTAGTTTCTTTTCTTCTTTAATGATCTCTTTAGCTACTTCAATATCAGTTGCATCAACCACTCCATCATTATTTGCATCTTGTAGTTTTCCATTCGCAAGCTTTTCTTCTAGCTGTTTCACTAATTCAGTTTCATCTATTTTTGAAACTTTTACTAAAGTTTCATTTACTGATTTAAATTCTTCTTTTTCTTCATCAGACTGTTCTCTTTTAGCAATTTCTCTGGACTCGGTTATTTCAACAACTTCTTCTGCAGATGTAAGATTAGTTTTTTGACCCTGAGATGTAATTTCAATTTCACCAACTTCACCAAAACTATCTTCTGCAAGTGCTACTTTTGATTTCCCATCAGTTTTAATTCCCACATTTATTCTTGTTCCCCTTACACCAAGCGACATATTCGATAAATCTACTAGCATTTCTCCGTTGTTATTTTTTGCAATTGAACCGGATTCTATAATTATCTCTCCTTTACCTAGTTTTGATTTAAAAATATTTTTAGCATCTGATTTTTCAAATTCATTTATATTTATTGAAGTTAATTCTTTTAAAATTATTGTTGTATTGTCATCAAATTGAATGGTTGCTGAAGAATTTTCACCAATTAATATTTCATCTTTAAGAAAAATTTCGTCAAATACACCTAATTCTCTTTCATCGCCTTCCTCTGTTATAGCTATAACATCACCTAATATTTCTGTAATTGAACCAATTTTAGTACCTTCAGAAATTGCAGTATTGCAATGTAAAATATAAAGTAAAATTACTTTGATTAAAAATAGACAATAATTTAAAGTATTTTTTTTATGGCTAATATTCATTATTTAAAATTTTTTAAATATATTCTCACATTATTAGTCATTTATAACATTATTTCATTATTAGTTTTGTTTTTACCACAAAAAAACATCAAAAATTATTTTTGGAAATTATCACCTTACGATTATAGTTATTTAACTGGTTATCCTAACTATGTAAATAATTTATCTCTTTTGAATTCAGTAAATAGAAAAGAAATTAAGGAAAAGTTGATTATGAATGAATCAAGAAATATTGTGAATATTGAATATTGGAACTACAATTTAATTATTGATAGTTATACAAAAGATCAAACAAAAGATTTTGAAAAATCATTTTTAAATTTACTTATTTTGACTAAAAACAATAAATCTAAACAAATTGATTTAAAAAAATATTTTATTTCAAACTATAAGTATTTCACCGATAAAAGTAAAAAAAAAATATTAAATAATTATTGATAAATTACCCATCAAAAAGTAATTATTTATATAAAAAATTTTACATAAAAATATGAAAAAATTATTAAAAAAAATAAAATTTTTTTATTACCTGAATGATGTTTCAAAGTTAATTTTGAATAACCTAAGGTTTGAGAATAAAAAATTAATATTTGCTCAAGTTCCTAGATGTTCAACTTCTATAATAATATCATTAATAAAAGAAAATTTGCAAGATCAGTCAAATATAGAATTGCCTAATCATTATTTTAAACCTAAATTCAATAAAAATTGTAAATATTTTATTTCAATAAGAGACCCGATTGAAAGATTTGCTAGCGCATATTTTCATTTAAAAAATAGACAATTTATATCATATTATGATGATTTTTTTTCAATGTACCCAACGATTGATAAACTAGCTCAAGAAATATTTAGCAAACAAGCAAGCGACTATGTTAGGCTTTCTCATCACTTAAATGAAGATTTAAAGAGTTTTATCTCAATAGAATATCTAAAAAAGAATTTACCGACTTATTTGATAACCCACAATAATTTATTACAAGACACTGAGGATTTTTTAAAAACAAGATTTGGTTTAAATTTTTTTAATTCGAATAATTTTGAAAGAGAATTAATAAAGACCAATGAAAATGATCTTCATTTAAGTAAAAAATCTATAATAAATTTAAAAGAATTTCTAAAGAAAGATTATCAAATCTATAATTATTTAATTAAAGAAAAAAAAAATATAAATTTTAAAAAATAATAATCAAATAAAATTTTTTTAAACTATTAAATCGAAATAAAATTTTGAAAATTTAATTATTAAATTTATTTTACACAGTGATAGGCAAGTTCTTTGATTGTTTTATTATTGCTATAAAATCTATCTTCATTTTCAACTTCAGAAAAGATATCTAATCCTGAATCTCCATATTCACAATTCTTTACATTGGCAAAACCAGCGATTTTCAACTCGTGATATAAAGATTTTTCGTCATACATCCATCTATGTCTAGAACCACCAAATAAAAATCTCAGTTTATTAATTATATTAGAGTTTTCATTTTTGTTTACACAACCAAGACTTTCCATAAATTTATTGGCATCGTTGTCTTTTCTGTAATTTTCAATTCTTGCTTCTAAAGAAGGCACAACAATTCTAAAAATTCCACCTCTCTTTAACATATCATAAATATTTTTAAGCATTTTTTTTGCTTCAAAATAAGAAATATGCTCAAGAACATGGGAACAGTAAATATTATCTGCAGAATTATCGTTACATAGTTTTTTTTTAGCAATATTTCCATAAATTATTCCCTCTGGAAACTTTAATTTATTTATTCTGATAAAGTGTTTTAAGATTGGAATTTGTTCAGTAAAAGCTATTGGACTACTATCATAATTTAACCAACTTTTTCCAACAGTATAACCGCAACCTATATGATAGTTTTTCATTTATATAAATTTTAATCTAAAAATATACAATAATCGTTAAAAAAGTTTTTTCTAGTAAATACTAAACCTATTGATTAACATTTTCTTTTTTAAATATAGGTTTATTTTTTTTCTTTTCAATTACATTTGGATTATCAAAATTGATTGCCATACATGTGATATCATCTCTTAATTTCTCAGCACCCCAATTTAATTCAGCAGCAACAGTATCTACTAAATTTTTTGGGGTAACTTCTTTTAAATCATTTACTATTCTTTGAACTCCTTCAGCTCCAAGTTCTTCTCCATTTCTTAGATAACCTTCTGTGACACCATCAGTATAAACTACAAAAGTTTTTTCTTTTAAGCTCATAGTTTTTGATTTAACCATTGATTCTGCAAAATATTTCATTATTCCAATCGGCGGTAAATCTGATTTTATGAATTCAAAATTTTTATCTTTATCAAATACCATTATGCTTTCATGTCCTGCATTTATAAAAGTAATATCTCCTGTTGATGTATTTACTTTTCCAAAAACAGCGGTAACGAACATGCCTTTAAATTTAGCTTCGACTAATTCGTTATTTACGCCATAAACTACTTTTTCTAATGGAAATTTTAAATTAGTTAATGTTCTAAAAATAGATGATGCCTTTGCCATATACATACCTGCTTTAACGCCTTTTCCTGATACATCTGCTAATGTAAAAAAATACTCGTCTTTACTTACACTTACAACATCAAAATAATCACCCGAAACATCTCTTGCTGGAATATTTTTTGCATAAATAAAATTCTCATATGCTGAAATATCTGGAAACAAACTTTTCTGTACTCCACCGGCAAGTTCTCTTTCTTTTAAAAGTTTTGCTTCTTTTTGAAGATTTAAAAGAGCTATTTTGTTTTCTTCTAAAAATCTAAAATAAAGTCCAGTTAAGAATGTTACTGTTAGCATAAAGATTGGATAACTCATATCAACTAATTCAAATCTTATAAGAAAAAAACTAAAACCAATAATTATGACTATTAATATACTCAGAAAATATATAGCTAAACTAAACTTTGGTTTTATTTTCTGAGAAAATGCAAAAGCTACAATTGCTATGATAATAGAAAATAAAAGTTCAAAAATATAAATTTTGGGATTTCGCGTTAGATATGTATCATCAGTAATATTTTCTACAACATTTGCGTGAACTTCTACTCCTGGAATTGTAATTCCAAGGGGTGTCTTAACTAAATCAAATAATCCTTGCGCAGAAGCTCCGATGAAAACATACTTGTCTTTAAAAAAAGATTCATCAAAATCACCCTCAAATACTTTTGCTGCTGATATATATTGATTTTTAATTGGTTGTTTGTAACGGATCCACATAATTGCATTTGGATCTGAATTTATTTTATAAGGTCTAACATTAATTTCTTTGATGCCTGTCTCATCTAATTTTACTATTAAATTCTTCTTCTTTGTTCCGGTTCTTATTAGTTCTAGACCTAAGGTTGGAAAAAGTTTTTCATTAAATCGTACTATTAAGGGAAGAGAACGAATTACTCCATCAGATTGATCTAAAAAAGAAATTGAACCTAAGCCCTTTACATTTTTTTCTAATCTTTCTAGGGAACCAATTGAATAAGGAAAGTTATAAGTAAAGTTTTTTGGATTACCGCCTTTTGAAAAAAATTTTGCTTTAGGTAATCTTTCATAATTTCCATGTGAAGGAATATTGCTCCCGAGAACTGCCAAAACTGTATTGGATTTATTTAATTGATTTTTAAATACATCATCAGGATCTTTTAAATTTTGTAAATCCTTAACATCCGTTGGTATTATATTATATGCAGAAATAATTTCTTCAGGAGCTTGTTTATCTCTTTCAGCAAAAAAAACATCAAAAGCAATAGATTTAGGTTTATGGTAGTCAACTCTTTCAACTATTTTTGCGAATATAGTTCTATTCCATGGAAACTGACCAAATTTTCCAAGACTTTGTTCATCGATATCAATTATGACAACATCTGATGTCTTTTTTTTTAAAGGAAATGTTTTTTGATATAAATCGAAACTTATGTAGGAGATAGATTTTATAAAACTTGGATTAATAATTTTTAAAGATATTAACAAAATTAATATAAATAAAAAAATTAAATAGTTTTTGTAATTTAATAAGAATTCTTTCACTCTAGTGAATTTAATCAGATTTAAGTTAAAGTAAATAAAACTTGATAAAGTTTAAATTATTATTTCTTTTTTCTTCTTTTCTTTTTAGCTTTTTTCTTCTTTTTAGCTACTTTCTTCTTAACAATTTTTTTCTTTTTAGCTACTTTCTTCTTCTTAACTACTTTCTTCTTTTTAACTACTTTTTTCTTCTTAACTGCTTTTTTCTTCTTAACTGCTTTTTTCTTCTTAACTGCTTTTTTCTTCTTAACTGCTTTTTTCTTTTTACTAACTTTTTTCTTTTTTACTGCTTTTTTCTTTTTACTAGCTTTTTTCTTTTTTACTGCTTTTTTCTTTTTAGTTTTTTTGTTTTTAGCTTTGGCTTTAGCTTTTTTCTTTTTAGTTTTTTTGTTTTTAGCTTTAGCTTTTTTCTTTTTGGTTTTTTTGTTTTTAGCTTTAGCTTTTTTCTTTTTAGTTTTTTTATTTTCAGCCTTTGCTTTTTTCTTTTTAACTTTCTTTTTTTTAATTGCTTTCTTATCTTTATCTTTTTTAATATTAGTCTTAATTAGTTTTTTTATCTCTTCTTTATCTAAGCCAGCTGCTTTTAATTCTTTTTTAATTTCTTTTCTAATTTTCTTTTTTTCACTTTTTGAAGCGCCTTGCAGTTTTGCAACTTTTAAAGTTTTCATTTTTTTCTTAAATTGTTTAAGTTGCTTTTTCGTAACTTTTTTTGCTTGTCCAGGGGCTTGCCCTTTTTTCATAGTCGAAACACTGTATGGATTATTTAATAAAGTATTTCCTAATTTGTTCCCCACTAAAACTGCACCAGGTCTTAAGCCAAGTGTATTATTTTTTCCCGGACCTATAAGTAATGTACTTGTTTGATTTTTTGATACCATTGTTTGAAATTCTGTTCCTCTAGATCCTAAAGTTCCCTCAGGAACTTTTACAGTTAAGCTATCTGGGTTTTTTTTACTGATCAAACCTGATATAATCTTTAAACTTCCCTTTTTAACATCTGCTACTATTTTTCCATCATTTGTTGCAGGATCATAAATAAATGTATCCATCATTACTTCAGAGTCTGACCCTATTGTAAAAGTTGATTGGTCCAATAAAAGTATTTGAGCTCCAGAATCTGCTCCTGCAAATATTGTTTCATTTAAATAAATTTTATCACCAGTTTTTAAATCTCTAATTGGTGTTTTTATCGTTCCAGATACAGCTCCTACAATTCCAATTAATTGTTTTTCGATATTAATTTTTTCTTCAGCATTTACAATTGTAAATAAAAGTAAAAATGAGGTTAATATTGGTAATAATTTATTCATAAAATAATACATTATATTAATTTAATTTAAATGATCTAGAAAAACTTAAAGAAAAAGAATCTCCTATATAGTCATAATTTAATATATTTGCTTCAGAAATAACTTTTTCATATGAAAGATTTATGAAAAAAGCTCTATTTGGGTCTAATGAGGGAAAAAAGTCACCTAACGACTTTGTTAGCATGATATCAAAAGTATTTGTCACATCAGATCTAATCCTATTTGAGGTTACGGTTGAATCAGCTTTTTTATAATCGTTAAAACTTAAAGCATCTCCAATTGAAATATAAGCCCACGGAAATGCAAAATTTATTCTAAAATTTATATCATAAGTTTCATAATCGTTTCCCGCATCAATCTTTGCATCAGAGTCGCTATAACCTAAACCAATAGATGTCGAAATTAAATTATTAAAAATATAATCATGGCCTACGATATAACTATGACCTATAGAATTAGTTTCATTTGCTGTTGTATCGGATGAATTATTATTTCCTTTTGAATCGGAATAAGAATACCCATAGCTAAAAGAATGCCTTTCACCTACTGAAAAATAACCTCCTATACCAGTAATTAGTGAGAAACTATCAGCGTCGTCTTCATAATCTGTTTTGCTTAACATTAAATACGGACTTAAACTTTGATTACCAACTAATGTATCAAAAGCTAAGGTTAAACCATAAGTATCATAGTCATCACTAGTTTCGAAATATTGTTCTGATTCAGTTTGAGATAAGTTAATAACAAAGGATGAAGCCTCACCTATAGATCTTGTAGCAGTAAGTCCAAGGCTTCCACTTAATGTTCTATCATGTTTTGCTGAGTCAAATGCAACTATACTATCAGAACTCAACTTAGTTCTAGTTTTTGATACGTTATTTACGTTATTACTATGAATCACACCAGTAGATACATCTGCATAAAAATTCCAAAGTTTAGGTTCTGCCCTTCCTTTCAGTTCTTCCTCTATTTCGGCTACACTCTCTAAATCTTCTGTACTTACATCTTTTCTTAATTTAATGTCATCAATTATATTAAATGCTTTTTGTGGTGCATCAGTTTGTACTAAGACAGAAAGTAAATATAACTTGATCTCAATATTTTCAGGATACAACATATTTAATCTTTCTAAAGTTGATATAGTCTGTTTGTGATTTCCAATTTTACCTTGTTGCTGCGCATACTTTAAATTTAAATCCAAATCATTTGGGTTTTGTAAAATTTGCATATAGGTAATATTTTTTTCATCTGAATTAGATTTGTTAGTAAAAGTTAATAAAATTATAAAAATTATTATAATATTTTTAGTATTTAAATAGCTTTTCATAATTAATAGTTTTGTGTGAATATATTATTATATTGAAAAAATGTATTAAAAATAATATCTTTAAAAACACACTATATGGTCAATATTTATTGGTCTTTTTATCCCAAATTTTTCATCCACTTCATGCTGATGTATATGATGAGAGTGTACAAATACTGGAATTAGAGTTTTACTATCGGTTCTAAGTGTATAAATAAAATTAGTGCCTCTAAACTTTCTGTCAACCACTTCTAATTTTAAATTACTTTTATCATCATGCTCTAAATCTTCAGGTTGAAGTAAAAGTTTTACATTGGATCCTTTTGGATAATGTTTTATAAAATTTCCTTTTATAGTACCTAAATCTTTATTTTCTAAACTATCTTCTCCTGTAACTTTTGCAGGAATTAAGATTCCTCTATTCAAAAAATTTACAACTTCAATTGAATTAGGAAAATGATAGACATTATAAGGATCATCATATTGTCTTAATTGTCCGTTTAAAATGATCCCACACTTGCCGCCTAAATAAAAAGCTTCATAAGAGTCATGAGTTACTATAATTGTAGTTATTTTAGAGTTAGTTAATATCTTTTTTAGCTCTACCTGAATTTCTTCTTTAAAACTTTGATCTACATTCGATAATGGCTCATCAAGCAGTAATAAATCTGGTTGTGAAATTAATGATCTAGCTAAAGATGCTCTTTGGGCCTCTCCCGCACTAATTTCATGTGGATATTTGTTTAGTATTTTTTTTAGATTTAAAAACTTAATAATGTCTCTAATAGAAATTTTTCTTTTTTTTCCTAATTTTCTTTCCACTCCTAAATTAATATTTTTATCGACTGTATAATGAGGGAAAAGACTATTTTCTTGAAATGATAAAGCTATATTTCTATCTTCTGGTTCTATATGATTATTTTTTGATGATAAGATTTTATTTTTTAAAACTATTTTTCCATTTTTTAATTTTTCCAAGCCAGCGATGGTTCTAAGTATAGTAGTTTTTCCTATGCCAGATGGGCCAAGTAAACAAATAATATCACCTTCATTTTTTATAGATAAATTAACATTATTTACTTTATTTTTACCGCCAGCAGTAAATGAAGCATTTTCAATTTCAAAAAAGTTTTTACTCATCAGTATCTTTTAAAATATATTTAGATGTAAATAAAATAAAAAAACTTGCAATAATTATCAAACATAAAGACGGAATGGCTGCAGCTTCTAGCAAGTCCTCTGAGGCAGAAATGTAAGCAGTCGTCGCAAAAGTTTCGAAATTGAAAGGTCTCAAAATTAGTGTAATTGGTAATTCCCTGATTATTTCTAATGAAATTAATATAATAACAAATAAAAGTGAATTTCTTAGGTAAGGAATGTGAATATTTAAAAAAGTTTTACTTTTAGAGTAGCCAAGTAGATATGCGCTTTCATCTACAGCTACATTCATTTTTTCATATCCTGATTTTATTCCATTAAAAGCTAAAGAATAAAATCTTATAAAATAAACTACAACTAAACCTAAAACAGAACCAATAAATATTTTTTTTATGGACAGAAAACCTAATGCTTTAACCACGCTTTCATCAAACCACGCAACAAAAGTTATAAAGGCTATAGCAAGAATTACTCCCGGAATTGCATAACCAGAAATTGATAAAGTAGATAAGGTATTTAAAATTTTATTATTTGAAACTCTATTTCCATAATTTGATATTAAGGCAAAAATTATTAAAACTAAACTTGATAATGAAACAAGATATAAAGTATTTAACAATAGATCTGTTATCTGCAAGCCGTTTAAATTTTCTGGAAATTTAATTGTCCAGTATAACATTTGACTTAATGGAAATAAAAAACTTAAAAAAAATAAAGTAAAACAAAATATAAATGCAAAAAAAGATTTACCACCACTAAGTTTAATTTTTTCTTTTTTCTTATATCCACCTTTTGTATCCAGATGATATTTGGCTTTTTTTCTAGATAAATTTTCAGTCAGAAACAGTATAAATATAAATAACAAAAGAAAAAAAGATATTCTATTTGCAAATGCTAAATCGTCAAAAGCTATCCAAGCATTATAAATACCTGTTGTTAAAGTATTTACAGAAAAAAAATCTACCGCTCCAAACTCAGCTAATGTTTCCATGGCCACTAAAGATAAACCAGCAACAATAGCAGGACGTGCTGCAGGCAATATTATTGAGTAAAAAGATTTAAATTTTGAAAATCCAAGATTTTTACCTAATTCTATTAAATTATGTGATTGATATAAAAAAGAAGATCTAGACAATATATATACATAAGCATAAAGAGAGAAAGAGATAGATAGTATTAAACCAAACATACCATCAAATTTTGGAATATGTTTATTATAATTTCCATCTCCGAACAAATTTTTTAAAATCGTAAAAGCTGTTCCATAATTTTCAAAAAAAGCAAATAGAGAATAAGCATAAATATAAGGAGGTACAGCAAAAGAAAGTATTAAAGCCCATTTAAAAAAATTAGCTCCAGGAAATTGATAAAAAGAAACTATATAAGCTGAACCTACTCCTAGAATAAATGTTAAAAATAAAACACCAATCAAAAGTATTAACGAGTTAAATATGTATTCTATAAAAAAAGTTTGTTTAAGAATTTCAAAATAATTCGATGTATCTTCAAAAAAACTTGTAAATACTGTTATTATTGGAATTATTACAATAAATGAAATAAGAAATGAGCTTAAATACCAAATATTAAATCTTTTAATCATTATTTTTAGTCTCTGAAAGAATTGCTCTTTTTAAAAGTAGATTATTCTACAATATTTATTTGGTGTCTATGATTAAATGAGACTGTGTGTAAAGGAGATTCATTACCACAGACACCAAATATCAAGAAAACTAAAAATTAAAAACTTTAAGGATATGCGGAAATTCCTTGTCTTCAATTTCTGAAAGTTTTCTCTTATTTATTCTTTTATCGATTTTTTTACACTCCTCGGCACATTGCGGACATGACTTGGAAGATTTATTATAATCAATATCAGACATAAATTTTTCTTTAGCTTCTAACACTTATTTCCAACCCGCAGCTGTCATTACTTCTAATGCATCTGCTTGATGTTTGCCATAACTAGAAACTTTAGTTTTTAGATCTTGGTTAAAATCTAATCCTAAATTGTTTACTACTAATGGGCTTGGAGAAACACCAGTAATCATTGGAAACTCAAAAGTATTATTTGTAAAATGCTCTTGAGACTCAGGTGATAATAAAAAGTCAACAAGTGCTATTGCATTTGCTTTATTAGGCGCACCTTTAACTAAAGCGGCACAACTTATATTCATGTGTGTTCCTCTATCTTGTTGGTTAGGAAAAAATGCTTTAACTTTTTTAGCAGCTGCTTGTTGTTCTGCACCTTTGTTACCAGATAACATCAAAGCTAAGTAATATGTATTAGCAACAGCAATATCTGCTTCTCCAGCAGCTACAGCCATAATTTGAGCTCTATCATTTCCTGTAGACTCTCTAGCCATGTTAGCAACTACTCCTTTTGCCCAAGCGGCAGTAGCTTTTTTTCCATTATTCTCAATTAATGAAGCTACAAGAGACTTATTATAAATGTTGCTAGATTTTCTTATTACTAATCTACCTTTCCATTTAGGATCAGCTAAACCTTCATAAGTCATTCCAGATAATTCAGCACCAGTAACTCTTTCAGGTGAGTAGTAAATTATTCTTGCTCTTTTTGCTACTCCAACCCAGTGTGCTGTTCTAAAGTTTTTTGGAACTGAAGATTTAATTGTAGGTGAAATTAATCCACTTTGTGTCATGCCTTTATCTTGGAAAGCACCACATCTTCCAGCATCAGCTGTGATGTAAAGGTCTGCTGATGAATCAGCGCCTTCTTCAATCATTCTTTTTTCTAAGGCTCCTGATTTACCATTAATTAAATTTACTTTAATTCCAGTTGCAGCTGTAAACTTTCCATAAAGTTCAGCATCAGCCTTGTAATGTCTTGCATTGAAAATGTTTACTTCATTTGCTATTGCAAATGTTGAAACTAACAATGAAGAAATCAAAGCTAAAATTGATATTTTTCTCATTTTTTTCCTGTGTTTGTTTATTAATATCAGGGCTTTTTAGTGCAAATGAGAACTATTATCAATGATAATGATTATCAATATCAATTTGTCGCAACCTAAGGTTTATTATCAATAATATAGGATAATCTAGAATTTCCACTCAGAAATTTTACTAAATAAGAAATTTCTAAAAGCTTGAACTCTAGCCGTATTTTTAAGTGATTGCGGATAAACAAAGTGAGCTTCTGTAATAGGTCCTTCAACTTTAGGTAATACTTTTATTAGATTTGTTGATTGAAAGACTAAATAATCTGGTAAAGCAGCAAGACCTACCCCACTTTCAACTGCTAAAAGTAATCCCATAACGCTATTTACTTTCATTATTGATTTTCTTCTACCGTTGTCTTTCATGCCTATTTTTAAAGCCCAGTCTGGGTTATAAACTGGCGAAGGAGCTCCTTTACCAAAAGATATAAACTTATGTTTATTTAAATCATTAATTGTCTTAGGAATTCCATATTTTTCTAAATATCTAGTAGAACCGTAAATATGATAGTTAATATCTATTAATTTTCTCTGAATATAGTTAAGTTTTTTTGGTCTTCTCATGAATATTCCAATATCAGCTTGTCTAGTACTTAAATCGAGTTCTTTATCATCAAATATCAATTCTACCTCTATTTCAGGGTTTAATTTCATGAATTCTTGAATTCTTGGGGTTAACCAGTGAGTTCCAAAACTCCTAACTGTTGTAATAGTAATTTTGCCGGATGGTTTGTTCTTCTGATCTCCCAATGAGGTTTCTACTTCTTTAAGTTTACTTATTACCTCATGAGCAGTTTTATATACATATTCGCCGTTTTCGGTCAAAGTTAAGCCTCTTGCGTGCCTTTCGAATAGTTTAACCTTAAGATCTTCCTCTAAAGATTGAATTTGCCTGCTAATAGCAGATTGGCTTAGGTTTAAATTTACAGTTGCACTTGTAAAACTTCCGGCTTCCGCAACTGCATGAAATATTTTTAATTTATCCCAATCCATAAATTACATATTTAAGTTTACAATATATCTTCCTGATGTTTCACCCTTAAGCATTTTTGGATAAACTTCTAAAAGACCCTCTAAATTTATTTCCTTAATTGAATGATCAAGTAAATCAAAATCAACTAATTTTGATGCTTCATCCCATAAAAATTGTCTTCTTTTAATTGAAGTATTAACAGAGTTAATTCCCCAAAGTTTAACTCCTCTTATTATAAAAGGCATTACAGTTGTATTTAATTTTATATCTGCAGCGTTTCCACATGCAGCAACAATTCCAGCTTCTTTTGTTTGGGCTAATACATTTGCTAAAACTTGTCCACCTACTGTATCAACTGCGCCATCCCATAAACCCTTGTCTAAAGGTCTAGAATCTTTGTTTAAATCACCTGTATTTATTATGTTTTTTGCACCAATTGACTGTAAATATTCTTTATTACTTTCCTTACCCGTAACTGCAGTTACATTGCAACCAAGTTTATTTAAAATCATTACAGCAATACTTCCAACTCCTCCTGATGCACCTGTAACAATCACATTTTCAACTTTTTCACCAAGCAAAAGTTCTTCCTTAGCAGTTTTTGTTGTAAAAGCACATTGTAAAGCTGTAAGTCCAGCAGTTCCCATTACCATAGCTTGTTTTGAAGTTAAGTCTTTGGGTTTTTTAACTAAAAAGTCACCATTCACTTTGGCATATTGAGAAAATCCTCCATAAAAGATTTCACCCACTCGCCAACCAGTTAAAATTATTTCATCACCTGATTTAAATTTATCATTTTCACTATCTTCTACTGTGCCTGAAAAATCTATACCTGGAATATGTGGAAATTCTTTAACAAGTCTTGCGCCATTTTTTAAAATTAAAGCATCTTTAAAATTTAAACTTGAATAATCAACTTTAACTAAAACATCTCCATGTTTTAAAAAACTTTTATCAATTGATTTAACTTCTCTATTAAAGTCTTCACCTTCCTGATTAAGTATCAAGGCTTTAAAGCTATCTGGCATGATTTAAGTATAAACTTTATTTTGCAATAAATCTTAAATATCTATTTTGATAACTTAGATCCTCTTTAAATTGACCTAAATAATAGTTAGTAACAGTAGTTGCTTGTTCTTTTTTAATTCCTCTCATGGTCATACACTGGTGAGTTGAATCAATTGTAACAGCTACGCCTTTTGCGTCCAAAGATTCCATTAAAGTTGTAGCTATTTGCATTGTAAGTCTTTCTTGAGTCTGTAATCTTTTTGAAAACACCTCAACAACTCTTGCAAGTTTACTTAAACCAACAACTCTTTCCTTTGGAATATATGCTACATGAGCAATTCCTATAATAGGAGCCATATGATGTTCGCAATGACTTTGAACAGAAATATTTTTTTGAACCACCATATCGTCATAACCATCTACATCGCCAAATGTTTTATTTAATATCTCTTTTGGGTCTTCTCTGTAACCTTTAAAATATTCTTTGAAAGCTTTTACAACTCTTTTTGGAGTTTCTAACAACCCTTCTCTGCCTGGATCTTCTCCCATCCATTTTAAAATTTTTACAAAAGCCTCTTGTGCTTCTTTGTCTGAGATGTTCTCTTTATTTAACTCGTTTTCGTTTTTTACTAATTTCATGATGTACTTTTATATATATAATTCCTTATTTTTAAAATATTTAATATATTTAGTAATATGTTAGATAATTCCAAGTATATGTTTAAAAAAAGAGAAAATGTCGCTGATATAGAAGAAGGACCTTTGTTATCACCAAAATTTGATAATGATGGTTTAATTCCTGTTATTACAACTTGCTCAAAAACTAAAGAAATTTTGATGCACGGGTACATGAATGTAGAAGCTTTGAAACTTACAATCGAATCTAAAGAAGCTCATTATTGGAGTAGATCAAGAAAACAAATTTGGCACAAAGGTAAAACAAGTGGTTTCGTTCAAAAAGTTATTGAAATCAGAATAGACGATGATCAAGATGCTGTTTGGTTAACAGTAGATATTGGGGACGGTGCAAGTTGCCATGTGGGTTATAGATCATGTTTTTATAGATCAATTCCATTAGGTGAAATAAAAAATGGACGTGAAGTTGAAATGAAGTTTGAAGAAAAAGAGAAAAAATTCGATCCAGAAATAGTTTACAAAGGACAACCTAATCCAACAAAAATTTAATGACTAAACCGCAAAAAAATGTTTTAGGTGAAGACCTTGAAGAATGTTCTAATGATCCTTTAACAGGTTGGTTTAGAGATGGATGTTGTAATACTGATGAAAATGATCACGGGTTGCATACAGTTTGTGTAAAAGTAAATAATGAATTTTTAGAATGGTGCAAAGAAGCTGGTAATGATTTAATTACACCTCATCCAGAATTTGGTTTTCCTGGTTTAAAAGATGGAGATAATTGGTGTGTTTGTGCAGGTTGGGTTGCAAGAGCTATTGAAGCTGGCAAAGGATGTTCTGTGTATTTAAAAAAAACTCACGAAAATACACTTAAAGTTGTACCTTTCGAGAAGTTAAAAAAACTTGCTATAGATCTTTCTTAATTACATATTGCCATACTTAGGACCTCCACCACCCTCTGGGGTCACCCAAGTAATATTTTGTGATGGTTCTTTTATATCGCAAGTTTTACAGTGAATACAGTTTTGTGAATTGATAACAAACTTTTCCTCATCTTGTTCTTTTTGGACTTCATAAACTCCAACCGGGCAATATCTTTGTGCAGGTTCATCAAATTTTTCTAGAGTATATTTAATTGGTAAATCTTTATCTTTTAATTGTAAATGAACTGGTTGATTGTCTGCATGATTAGTTCCAGTCAGATATACTGAACTAGTTTTATCGAAAGTTATAATATTATCTGGTTTGGGATAATCAATTTTTGGCATTTGATTTGCAGGCTTCAGAGCTTCATGATCTGCGTGTTTGTGCTTTAATGTAAATGGTAATTTGCCTCTAAAAAGAATTTGATCAATGCCAGTAAAAATTATTCCTAAAATTAAGCCCCAGCTAAAACTTGGTTTAACATTTCTTGCTGCATATAGTTCTTCGTATACCCAGCTCTTCTTAAACCTCTCTTCATAAGATGATAAGCTTTTATTTTCTTTTAAATTATCAACAATAGTTTCAGCAGCTATCATTCCACTTTTCATTGCAGTGTGAGAACCTTTTATTTTTGGCATATTTAATGTACCTGCATCGCAACCAACTAATAACGCACCTGGCATATACATTTGTGGTAAGCTTTGTAGACCGCCCTCTATAAGAGCTCTAGCTCCATAAGAAATTCTTTTTCCTCCTTCTAGTATTGGTTTGATTGAAGGATGTGTTTTAAATCTTTGAAATTCGTCAAATGGCGATAAATGTGGGTTTTTATAATCTAAACCAATAACATATCCTAGGAAGACTTGTTTATTTTCAGCATGGTATACAAAACTTCCTCCATAAGTATTTTTATCCATTGGCCATCCTGCAGTATGCATTACTAGCCCTTCTTCATGTTTTTCCTCTTTAATTTCCCAAATTTCTTTAAATCCAATACCATATTGTTGAGTATCTTTTCCTTTATCTAATTCAAATTTTTTTATTAATTGTTTTCCTAAATGTCCTCTACATCCCTCTGCAAATACTGTGATTTTAGCATGAAGTTCCATTCCAGATTCAAAACTATCTTTTTTGTTACCTTCTTTATCTATACCCATATCTTGTGTAGCTATTCCTTTTACTGATCCATCTTCATTATAGAGAACTTCACTTGCTGGAAATCCTGGAAATATTTCCACACCTAATGCTTCGGCTTGCTCAGCCAACCACCTACACAGGTTTGCAAGACTAATAATAAAATTATTATGGTTATGTTGAACTTTAGGTAGCAACCATGTTGGCCAACTTAAAGATTTTGATTTTCCTAAAAATAAAAATTTTTCTTTATTAACTTTTGTTTTTACTGGAGCATTTAATTCTTTCCAATTAGGAAATAACTCGTCTAAGGCTCTTGTTTCAAAAACATTGCCTGACAAAATATGAGCACCTATTTCAGATGCTTTTTCTAAAAGGCAGACATTAATATCAGGATTTAACTGCTTTAACTTAATCGCAGTTGAAAGCCCGGATGGTCCGCCACCTACGATTATTACATCGTATTCCATCACTTCTCTGGACATATTATTTTTCTACAGTATTTGTTATTTTTGTATAGTGTTTAATTTGTTCAGTTCTTCTAAGAATTTAGGCAAGGCTTCAAATAAATCAGCTTCCAAACCATAATCTGCGACACTAAAAATAGGAGCCTCTCCATCTTTGTTTATAGCAACGATTACTTTGCTTTCTTTCATTCCTGCAAGGTGTTGTATTGCACCGGAAATACCAACAGCAATATAAAGATCTGGAACTACTACTTTACCTGTTTGACCAACTTGATGGTCGTTTGTAATATATCCTGCATCGACAGCAGCTCTTGATGCTCCAATAGCAGCATTAAGTTTATCTGCAACAGCTGTGATTAATTTGAAGTTTTCTCCACTTTGCATTCCTCTTCCACCTGATATTACTACTCTTGCTGTACCTAGCTCAGGTCTTTCAGATTTAATCTCTTCTCTTTTAATAAATTTTATATTTGAATTTACTTCTCCTGCATCAACTTTAACAATTTCAGCTGAACCTCCAGATGTTGGAGCCGGATCAAAAGAAGTTGGTCTAATTGTAATACATTTCTTCTTGTCATTACTTTTTACAGTTGCAAATGCATTACCTGCATAAATAGGTCTTAGGAAAGTGTCTGCAGAAATTACTTTAATTATATCGCTTATTTGAGATGTATCTAGTAAAGCTGCTATTCTTGGCATTAAATTTTTGCCAAATGTATTTGCTGAGCAAACTATATGTGAATAATTCTCAGCATTTTTAATTACTGCTGATGTAAAATTTTCTGCTAAATAATTTTCATAAATTTCATTATCTATTTGTATTACCTTTTTAACATTAGGAATTTGAGAAGATGATTTAGCAACTTCATCTAAATTATGACCTATGACTAATACATTTAAATCTTCATCAATTTGTGATGCTGCTGTAATCGCATTTAAAGTAAATGGTTTTAATTCTTTATTATTGTGTTCTGCTATCAATAATGCTGACATTATATTACCTTTGCCTCATTTTTTAATTTTTGTACTAATTCTTCTACATTTGCAACTTTAATACCTGCTTTTCTCTTTGGAGGCTCTTCCACTTTAATTACTTGAATTCTCGAATTTGTATCAACTCCTAAATCTGAAGCGTTAATTTGTTCTATCGGTTTCTTTTTTGCTTTCATAATATTAGGCAAAGATGCATATCTAGGTTCATTTAATCTTAAATCACAAGTAATAATTGCTGGTGTATTAACTTCAATTGTTTCTAATCCTTCATCAACTTCCCTTGTTACTTCTAAAGAGTTTTCTTTAACTTCAATTTTAGAAGCAAAAGTTGCTTGTGGCCAATTTAAAAGTGCTCCGAGCATTTGACCAGTTTGATTACAATCATCATCAATAGCTTGTTTTCCCATAAAAACTAAATCTGGTTTTTCTTTATCTACAATTTTTCGTAATATTTTTGAGACAGCTAGAGGTTCAATTATTCCATCAATCTTAACATGAATTCCTCTGTCAGCTCCAACTGCTAGTGCTTTTCTAACAGTCTCTTGTGCTTTTTCTTCTCCTACTGTAACTGCAACAATTTCTTTTGCCTTTCCAGACTCTTTTATTTTTACTGCTTCTTCGATCGCATTATCATCTGGAGGATTTGTTGACATTTTAACGTTATCAGTAACAACACCAGTTCCGTCTTCTTTTACTCTGACTTGAACGTTGTAATCTATAACCCTTTTAACAGCGACTAATATTTTCATTAAGCTCTTAATAATTTATTTTCAGAATCATAAGGACTTTCATCCAAAATTGTAGCGTCGTGCATTTTCCCTAAAATATCAATTTTTAATTTTTGGCCAGTTGTCGCAAGGGCTGGTTTGACCATTCCAAGAGCAATTGATTTACCTAATCTGAAACCAAAATCCCCTCCAGTAGCTCTACCAACAACAGTGCCATTTTCATAGATCGGATTATTTCCTAAAACATCTGAGTCAGAAGTATTATGTACTTCGAGTGTTACCAATTTGTTTGCAAAACCTTTTTCTCTCCACTTATTTAATGCTTCTAATCCAATAAAATTTCCTTTGTTTGGATGAATAAATCTATCTAACCCACTTTCATAAGGAGAATATTCAATAGACAATTCTGTTCCTACTAGTTTATAGGATTTTTCTACCCTTAGACTATTCATTGCTCTTATTCCATAAGGTTTAATTCCAAGATCTTGGCCAGCCTCCATTAATTTATCAAAAATGTGATTTTGATATTCAATAGGATGGTGTAATTCCCAACCAAGTTCTCCAACAAAATTTACTCTCATTGCATTTACCGGCGCATAACCAACATCTACCATTTTTGAACTTAGCCATTTAAAATTATCATTAGAAAAATCATCTTTTGATACTCTTTGCATTAATTCTCTAGTTTTAGGTCCTGAGACGACTAAAACTCCATTACTATTTGTTAGATTTTCAAATTGAACCGAGCCATCGTCAGGCATCCATTTTAATATCCAATCATGATCTAGTCTTTGAAAAGCACCAGCAGAAACTAAATAAAAACTATTTTCAGACTCTTTCATAATAGTAAATTCAGAATGAACTCCACCTTTTGTATTAAGGGCATGACATAGATTAATTCTACCGACTTTTTTTGGTAATTTGTTAGCGACTAGCATATCTAAAAATTCCTCTGCACCAGGTCCTTTAATTCTACATTTTGCAAAAGCTGACATATCAAGAAGACCAACATTTTCTTTTACATTCTTGCATTCTTTTTCTACTGCTTTGAACCAATTTGATCTTCTAAAAGACCAATCATCTTCCTGTTTCATTCCATCAGTTGCAAAAAAGTTTGGTCTTTCCCAACCAAATTTTTGACCAAATACTGCTCCTAGATTTTTCATTCTCTCATAACAAGGTGCTGTTCTTAAAGGTCTAGCAGCCGGTCTTTCTTCATCTGGAAAGTGAGTAATAAAAACATGACTATAAGCTTCTTCATTTTTTTCTTTTAGATAAGATTTGGAACAGTAATCACCGTATCTTCTTGGTTCAACGCCAAGCATATCGATAGTAGGTTCTCCATCTACTATCCATTCGGCTAATTGCCATCCAGCTCCACCTGCTGCTGTTATTCCAAAACTGTGTCCTTCGTTAATCCAAAAATTTTTTAGCCCCCATGCTGGTCCAACTATTGGGTTACCATCAGGTGTGTAACAGATTGCACCATTATAAACTTTTTTTACTCCCACTTCTCCAAATGCTGGAACCCTATGTATTGCTCCTTCGATATGTGGGGCTAATCTATCTAAATCTTCTTGAAATAATTCATATTCTGACTCTTTTGATGGTCCATTAACATAACATGCAGGTGCACCATCTTCATAAGGTCCTAAAATTAATCCACCAGCTTCTTCTCTCATATACCATCTGCTATCACTATCTCTCAACACTCCCATCTCTGGAAGTCCTTCTTTTTTTCTTTTTTGAATTTCAGGATGTGGTTCTGTTACAATATATTGATGTTCTACTGGAATAACTGGAATATCTAATCCAACCATTTTTCCTGTTTGTCTCGCAAAGTTTCCTGAACAAGAAATTATATGTTCACACTCAATTGTTCCTTTGTCTGTCTCAACAACCCATCCATCTTTTGACTGTTTCATACCAACTACAGTTGTATTTCTATAAATTTCTGCGCCTCTATTTCTTGCGCCTGTTGCAAGTGCTTGAGTTAGATCAGCTGGTTGAATGTAACCATCTTCAGGATGTTGAATAGCACCAACTAAATCAGAGGTGTTACACAATGGCCAAATTTCTTTTACTTGATCTGGTGTTAAAAAGTTTACATTGACACCAATTGTTTGTGCTACACCAGCATACTGATGATATTCGTCCATTCTGTCTTTATTGTTTGCTAATCTTATATTTGAGACAACACTAAAACCTACATTCTTGCCTGTTTCTTCTTCTAATTTTTTATACAAATCAACAGCATACTTATGTAACTGTCCTACTGAATAACTCATATTGAATAATGGAAGTAATCCTGCTGCATGCCAAGTAGATCCTGAAGTTAATTCTTTTCTTTCAATAAGAACTACATCTGACCAACCTTTTTTTGCCAAATGATAAAGAGCACTAACTCCTACTACTCCTCCACCAACTACAACAACTTTTGCTTTTGACTTCATCTTGCGACTTCTACTAAATTTTTATAATTAACGAAACAAAATTTTTCAAGCTTTATATAGAGGATCCCATAGGCATAGGTTGTGAAACAGCCGTTGTAAGCCAGCAATTTTTGAGAGGACCATCTAATTTATATTTTTCTACCTGCCATTTAAATTTATAATATTTTTTATCTTTATCTAACACCATTACTTCAAAAGTTGCTAATTCATTGGATTTATAAACTTCATTAATTTCATGACCTTTGTGATTTATAAGCATAGAATATGACGGGGTTTTCATCATATTTTTAAATCTTTCAAGAGGTCCTGTTACTCTCTGATTATTTGGATGGGCAAATTCCCAGGTTTGTATTATCCCAAAATCCTTGTAGGGAGTATCGTTTTTCATTAATGCTGACAATTGAATTTTAATTACTTGATTTGCTTCTATTTTAGAATTTGGTTTTGTTACATCAGCAAATGATGTCTTGCAAATTAAAAAAAAAAATAAAATAATATTAAATAAACACTTATAATTTATTTGCTGTTGTCTTAACATCATCAAGAAATTTTTTTCTTTTTTCATCGCTTACAAATGGTACAGCAAAATACCTTTTATACACAACATCAGTAATGCCACATATATTAAATACGCCTCTTCTCAGTCTTTTAGTCGGCATATTTAAAAAAAAAGTTCTAATTGCAAATTGTGGTGATCCATAAGTGCAAAAAACAATTGCTTTTTTTCCTTTTAAGTTGCCAATCGGATATCCATAATTTCCAAATAACTTTTTAAATCTAAATGCCCATGGTGGTGCTAATACTTTATCAATCCAACCTTCAAGGATTGCCGGCATTCTAAAGTTCCATATTGGAGCAATCATTACAATAACATCTGAGTCTTCTATTCGTTTTTGATGATCAAGGATAATTTCGTTTGGTTTTTCACCGGAAAAAACTGGATCAAATTTTTCTTTATACAAATCAAGAAAATCAACTTCATTACCATTTTCTTTTACTGATTTAATAAAAGTATCTTTAATAGCGGCATTAAATGATTTATCGTCATAGTGACCATAAACAACAAATATTTTTTTCATTAACTTCGTAAAACTGGAAATACTGGATTCGATCTTTGAAATAATCTTTGATATTCTTGTTTTATGCATTTGTTTGAAACAAAATCTATATTTTGATCTTTTGCAATTTGTTCTGCTTCATCATTGTGAATTCCGTACTGCAACCATAAAACTTTGCTTTTTTTTTTAACAGCCTCGTTAGCAATACCGATCGCTTCATTAGAAGGTCGAAAAACATCGACAATATCAATTTCGTCTGAGATTTTATCCAAACTACTTAAAACTTTTTCTCCATTAATAATTTCTCCCTCTGCAAATGGATTAATTGGATAAACTTTATAACCAAAATCCTGCATATATTTCATAACAACATTTGCGGGTTTTCTTTTTAAATTTTTTCTATCCTCTCCTTTTTTTTCAGAACTCACGCCAATCATTGCAATTGTTTTAGAGTTTTCAAGTATTTCTTTTATCTGTTTATCATTCATCTTATTTATTTTTCCATTTGGGTTTTCTTTTTTCTAAAAATGCAGATATTCCCTCTTTTGCATCTAGTGACATCATATTTAAAGTCATCATTTTACTTGTAAATTTGTAAGCATTTCTTAAAGGCATTTCTAATTGTTTGTAAAAAGCTTTTTTTCCAATTTTAATTGTTAAATTTGATTTTGAAGCAATATTTTTTGCTACTTTTAAAACTTCCTTATTTAATTTTGATTTGTGAAAATGATCATTTATTAAACCAATATCTTTTGCATATTTAGCCTTAACAGGTTCACCAGTTAAAAGCATTTTCATCATAATTTTTCTATTAACTTTTCTACTTATTGCAACCATAGGTGTGCTGCAAAATAAACCTATGTTAACTCCTGGGGTTGCAAAAAATGCATCATTAGTACTATAAGCTAAATCGCAACTTGCAACCAATTGACATCCGGCTGCGAATGCAGCTCCATGAACTTTGGCTATAACAGGTTTATTGCCCTCTACAACTTGCAACATTAATTTTGAACAATGATTGAATAACTTTAAATGGTTAGATCTATTTTTATGACCTCTAACCTCTTTTAAGTTATGACCTGCGCTAAATCCTTTTCCTGATCCCTCAAGAATAATAACTTTTGTATCCTTATCTTTATCAAGATTTTTAAAAACTTTTATCAGTTCGTTTATAGTTTTATAGGATAAAGAATTATAAGTTTTTGGGTCATTTATAATTACATTTTTAATCCCATTACCTAATTTTTTTATTATTACATTCATTATAAATATTATTTTAATTTACCGTCTTCTCTCATTTTTGCTCTTATTTTAGTAGCGGAAATTTTTTGTATTTCTTCGGGTAAAACTATTTCTTCAATTTTATAACCAACACCTCTACCATAACAAATATTTGTTATATTTGGCACCATCATAATTTTAAATCTTCCTTTAAATTCAGGATTTAATTTGTCCTCTATATTTTTTTTAACAGTTTCAAAATCAAATGGGTTATCATCAACTCCTTGTACGTCTCTAATTTGAATACAAACCTGTCCAGTTTTTTTAATAATTTCTTTAAATAATGTGTAATGACCTTCATGAAATGGTTGCCATCTACCTAACATTTGTGCAGTTGGTTTTTTATTATCCCATTGATATGACATTACTTTATCTCCTTTATTATTTTTGATGCCCATAGTTTAGCATCTTGGGTTGTTACATGAAAATCATATTTTTCTGGTTTTATAAACATATGGTTTGTATCTTCAAATCTTCCTTTCTTGATTGTATCTACCCAAATAGTAAAATCTGCGGGAAATAAACTTCTTGCCTCAGATGTAGGACAGATAAAATCTGCAACTACATTATTTCCATCATTTTTTAATTTTAATGCGTGTTCTGCCATTCTTCTTGCTTGTCTTTTTCTTCCTTCAGCTGAAAAATCCCAATCATTTGCAACTTTTCTTATTTCATCTGCATTTAATCTTTTTGCATTAAGCTTGGGCGCTAATTCATTTGCAAGAGTTGTTTTTCCTGCTCCAGGTAAACCCATAATTAAAATTATTTTCATTAAATATCTTCTAAAGGATGATGAGACATAAGTTCAAGATTATTTTGTCCCACTAAATATTGTTGTTCCAGTTTTACACCTTCATTTCCACCAACTTTTCCGATATAACTTTCAACAGTAATTGTCATATTTTTTTCAAATATACCATTTCTTTCTCCGCCATCTGTGGGATATCTAATAGCAGGCCACTCATCACATAATCCTATTCCATGAACCATAACGGAATATCTATTACCATAATATTCTTCCGGTAATACCCATGATTTCTCTGTAAATTCTTTAAAAGACATTCCAGGTTTTATTAATTTTGAATTGTAATTTATTTGTTCAACTGCAGTTAAATATAATTTTTTTTGATTATCACTAAATTTATTTCCTTCAACATAAGTTCTAGATATATCTGCGCAGTATCCATAAGGCCCAACCATATCAGTATCAAATGAAACAATTTCGCCTTTTTGAATTATTTTATTACTACTCTCTTGCATCCATGGATTAGTCCTTTCACCTGATGACAAAATTCTACATTCAATCCATTCTCCTCCATGTTCAATATTAGTTTTATGCAAAATAGACCAGAGTTCATCTTCTGTCATACCGGCTTTTAATTCGTCTCTCATTTTACTAATACCAATTTCTGCAACATCAATTGCTGCTTTCATACATTTTAACTCTTCTGGTGATTTAATTACTCTAGCTTGCTCTAAAATTAATTTTGCATCAACGACTTCAATGCCAATTTTATTTAATGAAGATACAGCAGGTCCGTTTATGACATCAATTGCTATTTTTTTAGTTTTAAAATAAGAATTTGATAAATCATTTATTTCATTAATCCATTTTTTTAATTGATTGTTTGCTTGATCGCCGTTACTAAAATAATCCCATGTAATCGAAGGTCTTATTTCATCTATTAAATTTAAATGTTCAGAAAGTTTTTCACAATTAAAATATTCATAAAGTATTACTGGACCACTAACTGGAACAAAACAATACCTTGTTAAATTATGCATATTATAGACACTCATATTAACTGTGTCTAAAGCATATCTAAGGTTTACTGGATCAAATAGCATGCAAGCTTCTAGATTATTTTTTTCTAACTCTTTTTTTACTCTGTCGAGTCTATATGATCTTAGTTTATTAAAATCTATTTCGTCTTCTTTAAATCTTTTTTTGGTAATAAAATTTTTTTTTGGTTTTATCTCAGGATTTATTCTTCTATTAAATTTCATTCAATTAAAGCATCTGAATACCAACGCCAGTTTTTGGATATGTATACAAATTATAATTTGCGCACAACTCTTCGCCTACCTTTATGTCTTTAATAGATACCATAAACATATATTTAGCATCAGATTTTTCTTGCAAATTGTAATACATATTTTCTCTATTAGTGTCATTTTCATCAAATTTTTTTGCTTTTGCGCTAGTGTCTATAGGGTCTCCAAATTTTAAAGTGGGTAATACATTTGATACCATTCTCATCACAGTTGGTTCATTTGAATGATTGTAAAAACCTCCTAAAGGAGTTCTAATATATTTATTTTCAAACTGTTCGTCTCTGATATGAGTAACACCAATAAAAGAATTTACTTTAATATCTATTGTTGCAAAAAGTCCCAATCCTTCAATTGGAGAATTTTTTATTGTCAGTCCGTCGGGTAAAGGTCTATACATAACTTTTTATCTTTCTATACAATATTATTGGCTACCCATTTATGAAAATGGTGTGTTGGATTATCCATAATCGGAGAAAAATTTCCACCATTATATGATGGTGAATTTCTACCTTCTTGCATTCCTTCAATTATGTTCAAATCCTCTGTTTGTATTTCTTTCCATAGCTTAAAGTTTTGTTTCCTCAACGATTTAAATTTTTTTGAATTTGCGGCCTTTTCACCCACATAATAAATTTCCATGTGTTCTTTTGTATATTTGTGGTCAACAGGCTCAAGCCAATAAGTATAGAAATGATCTTTATGTATACCCAACATTACATTTGGGAAAAGTGCAACATATTCCGCAATATTTTCTTTGTTCTTGGGCCAATTTGGAAAACATGGAAATTTTTCTTTTCCTTTAAATCTTGGATTGTAAACTTTTGTTCCTTGTCCAGCAAATCTATTTGGCAGTCCTTGAATATGATAATGATCATCAATTTTAGAATAAGAATTTAAACCTGGATGAACCCATGGTAAATGATAACTTTCGCAGTAATTTTCTATTGCAAATTTCCAATTGCAATTTACGTTTAAATTAAAGTATCCATAATCATTTGAATATACTATTAAATCTCTATCTTTAGTTGGCCAAAACTTTTCCCATCTATCGCTTAGTGGTTTAATATATTCATTAAATGATATTTCATTTTCACTAATATTTACAAAAATCATATCTAACCATATATATGATCTAATTTCTTTCAAACCACTTTTTGATTTATCAAATTTTTTTGAAGTATGTTTATTCATTCCACCAAGATGCGGTGTGGCAACCAGATTTCCTGAAGTATTATAAGACCAAGAATGATAAGGACATCTGATGACATTTTTTATCTTACAGCTTTCTTGTAAAATTTTATAACCTCTATGACTACAAACATTATGAAAAACTCTGATTTTATTTTGTTTATCTCTCAATATCATTATTGGAATTCCAAGTAAGTCAAATGGTTTTGCATCACCTTTATTAGGCAAAGAACTCGCCACTCCTATTACAACCCATTTATCTTCAAAAAGTTTTTTTCTTTCTATCTTTGTATATTCTTTACTTGTGTAACATTCATTTGGAAGACCATGAGATTTTTCAATTGGTTTCCTAACAACGTCTAGTTTTTTTTTTTCTATAATATTGTAAATTTCGGACATTACTTAATTACTTCATATAAACCAAGCCAAGCATTAACATCTTTGCTCGCAATGTAATTTGATTTGAAGAATTCCAATTCTTTCCATTTATTTTCTTTATTTAATTGGTCAATTTTTTTGTCAAAACCGTACTCTTCATGAATTCCTTCATTAATTGTAAAGCAAATAAGGCCATTATTTTTAGTAATTCTGATAAACTCATCTAATGCAGGAGGTTTAACATGTCCAAATGTGAATGTTCCTACGCACATTAATGCATCAAATGAATTATCTTTTTCATTAATTTCTTTATTTAGGTCAACTTTCTCTAGCTTTTGATACAAACCATCTGGAACTAAATCTAATAATTTTTGAGAAAGATCTGCTCCATAAAAGTTTGAGAAACCATATTTTTTTAATTCAACACCAACTAATCCTGTTCCACATCCTGCGTCATAGATTTTTATGTCTTTATTTATTTGATGTTTTACAAAAACTTCGGAGGTTTCTTTTGGGCCAGTATAATTCCAATCAACCATATCCTGATCATATTTATTATCCTCACCCCATTCGTCATAATATTTCATGACTTCATCTGTTTTTTTAAGTTTGTATATCGGTACTTTGTTACCTACATCTTTTTGTGCCATTAGCTCCTCATCTTTTGTCCAGAAGGATCATAAAGTGGTTCTTTAATAATTGAGCAGTTAAAAAAGTCCCCATTTATTTCAACTTGAACACCTTTTTCAGATTTTAATTCATTTTGATCTACATAAGAAAACGCAATACTTTTGTTTACAAAGTGAGCAAAACCTCCCGAAGTTATGTAGCCAATGCTTTTATCACCTTTTAATACTGCTTCGTTATAAGTCACATCAATATCGTTTGTTTCCACTATTAATGGAACTAATTTATTTTTACTTTCATCTTTTTGTGCATAATCTTTTCCAATAAAATCTTTATCCCAATTTATAAAAATATCTAAACCAGTTTCTTTTGCTGTGAAATCGGGACGGTAATCTAATGTCCAAGCTCCCCAATTTTTTTCTAATCTCATAGACATTAAAGCCCTTCCACCAAAAGGTTTTATATTAAATTCTTTTCCTGCTTTTGTTATTTCTTCATATAATTTTAATTGAAAATGAGGAGCTACATAAATTTCGTATCCAAGCTCTCCTGTAAAAGATATTCTATTTACTATTGCTGGAACTCCCGCTACAAACATTTTCCTAGAATCTCTAAATTTAAAACTATCGTTAGAGACGTTTTCTCTAACAATTTTTTGAAGCAAATCTCTAGATTTAGGACCTGCTATGCTAAGTCCATGGAATTCATCAGATCTATTTTTGTATTGTAAATTAAATTTTTCTAAATGACTTTCAAACCATCTTCTATGCATTTCTTGTGCTGCTCCAGATCCAAAAATCATGAATTCATTTTCGTCTAAAGATGCAACAGTTAAATCGCCGTAGAGTTTTCCCCTATATGTAAGCATTGGTGTTAAAGAAATTCTTCCAGGCTTTGGTAATTTGCCTGCCAAAATGTGATCTAAAAATTTTCTTGCATCTGGACCTTTAAATTCATGTTTTGAAAAGTTAGCTACTTCATTCACGCCAACATTTTCTCTTACATTTATTACTTCTTTTGAAACATAATTATGAGATCTTGATCTTTTAATTGTTGGTTCTTCAAAAGCATCTTCTTTGTTATTGGCAAACCACAAAACATTTTCTAAACCAAAAGAATCCCCCATCACGGCTCCCTGTTCAACAAATCTGTCGTATAAAGCGGTTGTTTTTTGTTTTCTGCCTTTTGGTAAAGTTTCGTTTGGAAATGTCATTATAAATCGTCTTTCATAATTTTCTGAAGATTTAATCGTTCCATATTGTGGTGATGCATAGTCGCCAAATCTTGCTATATCCATAGCCCAAACATCAATTGATGGTTCGCCATCTATAATCCACTCTGCAATACATTTACCTACTCCGCCACCTTGGCAGAAACCAGCCATAACGCCTACTGCTACCCAATAGTTTTTCATTCCAGGAACAGGACCAATTAAAGGACTTCCATCAGGACCAAAAGTGAATGGTCCATTTACAATATTTTTTATTCCTGCTTTTTCTAAAGCTGGCATTCTTTCAAATCCTATAGCTAATCTGTCTTGAATGTTATCAAGTTTAGGTTCTAAAAGTTCGTGTCCAAAATTCATTGGAGTCCCTTCTACTTTCCAAGGAGTAGACTTTTGTTCATATGTGCCTAGCAACATTCCTTTACCTTCTTGTCTAAAGTAAATGTTACCTTCAAAATCTGTTCCGATTGGAAGTCTTTGATCTCCCAAAGCTTCAATTTCTGGAATAGCTTCTGTAATTAAATAATGGTGTTCCATAGGTTGAACAGGTAAATTTAATCCAGCCAAATTACCAACTTCTCTTGCCCATAGTCCTCCAGCATTAATAACAATTTCAGCATTAATATTTCCTTTATCTGTTACAATATTCCATGAACTATCTTCTTTTTGCTTAGTGTCTGTAACGACTGTATGAGTGTAATATTTCCCTCCGTGAACTTTTGCAGCTTTTGCAAAAGCATAGGTTACTCCTGAAGGATCAACCTCACCATCTATTGGATCCCATAATGCTAATAAATATCTAGAAGGATCAATTAAAGGGTTTTTCTTTTTTACTTCTTCAAGAGAAATAAACTCCTGATCTAACCCCATATATCTTGCTTTTGATCTTTCTCTTTTTAGATATTCTGCCCAGACATCATTTGAAGCCAAATAAAATCCTCCACTTGGTTTAAATCCACAAGAATGGCCTGACTCTTTCTCTATTTCTTTATAAAGACCAATTGTATAGGCCATCATTCTAGAAATATTTGGATCGGATGAAATTACATGAACGTTTCCAGCTGCATGCCAAGAAGAGCCTGAAGTAAGTTCATTTCGCTCTAATAATATACAATCTTTTAAACCAAACTTTGAAAGATGATACAAAATAGAACATCCAACAACTCCCCCACCAATAATTACTACCTTGGCATGTTTTTCCATTAATTTTCCTTACAAAGTTTTTGCAGCGTCTGTATTATGTTTTTTTAATGTTTTGTCAGTTCCATGTGCATAGTGTTTGGACATGTCAGGGTAGTATTTATATGAAATAGGTTGTCTACCTAAAGCAACTGCCATTTCTCTAACATGATGAGGTTCTGCCCCACAACATATTCCGATAAAGTTAATTTTTTTTTTAGCACACTCTTTTGCAAACTCTGCCATTTCAAATCTATTACAATACAAATTGTCTAATGCTACTGGGAACGCATTCCCACCAGGTATACAGTCACAACCTTCATCTGTTTGATTTAAAAAACCAGGATCTTTTTCTGTAGTTCTATATGGAACTGGTAAAGCCGCAACATGACAAGAAACTGATTTTCTTATTTCTGGTAAAAGTTTCATTGTCATTTTTGGACCTCTGAAACAATTTAAACCAACAACGTCCGCTCCATTATCTTCAAGAATTTTGCAAGCATCTCCAGGTGATAAACCATCTCTTGTTTTTTCATCTCTTCTGAATGCATAATTACAAACAGCAATTAAACCGGCGTCTTTTATAGCTTTGAGGGCAATTTTCATTTCTTCAACCCAAGTAATTGTTTCAGCAACAATAAAATCAACACCAGCTTCTTTCGCCCAAGCAACTTGTTCTTCGAACATTTTTTGACATTCTATATTGCTTTTCTTATCATTAGGGTCGTAAATATTTGTATTTGCAACATCACCACAGACCAATAAATCTAAATCTTTAAATTCTTCCCTAGAGTCTTTGGCTATTTGAAGCGCATTTTTTTGAAGTGGTTCGAGCAAATGTTCTTTTCCAATTATTCTTAATTTTTCTCTATGACCATAATAAGTAAATGCTTGGATAACTTCACTTCCTGATCTTATAAACTCACGATGTAATTGAGATAATACCTCAGGATGGTCTAAAACTACTTCAGGAACAAAAGCTCCAGCTGATAAATAACCTCTTCTTTCCATTGCAAATAGATAGCCTTCCGCACAAAGAACAGGGCCATCATTAAGTCTTTTTATTAAATCTTTCTTCATAAATCTCCTTTTAAAATAAATTGTTATTTAATTTTTGATTAAAAAAAAATTTAAATTTTCTGGAAAGAATTAGAATGCAAATGATAGTAAAATCTATTTAAATATATATGATCAAAACGAGAATAACCCATAACTAAATAAATTTTTAAAAAACTAAGTAATCCTTTTGACATTACAAAACCCTATATTTTTTTATAAAACAGATAAAGACAATTTTGCTACAACTTAAAGTTGTATCATATTTGATTTTTTTTCTTTCCTATGTTCTGATGTATTATTAATTAAAAATGGAGAGAATAATGAAAATCAAAAACATAATTCTTTCTGCTCTTGTTGTTTTTGGTTTAACTTCTTTAAATAGTATAGCCAATGCAGGTTGCGGAAAGTTAGTTATTGCCGAGCAAAACTGGGCATCTGCGGAACTAATGGCTAACGTAGATAAAGTTATTTTGGAAAAAGGATACGGCTGCGAAGTTGAACTTATTCCTGGAGCTACAATGCCTACATTTACATCAATGGATGAAAAAGGTGAGCCAGATATGAACCCTGAACAATGGGCAAATGCAGTTTACACACCTTTAAAAAAAGCAGTTTCAGAAAAAAGATTAATCATCTCTAACAAAGCACCTATTACTGGTCTTGGAGAGGGATGGTGGATAACTCCTGGAACAGTTAAAAAATATCCCCAAATAAAAGGTATGACTGCAATGCAAATCCTAGAGCATCCTGAGTGGTTTCCATATAAAGAAGATCCTTCTAAAGGTGCTTTCGTTGGATGCCCTGCAGGTTGGGGTTGTCAGTTAGCTAACGCAAACCTTTATAGAGCTTTTGAAATGGAGAAAAAAGGATGGGTATTAGTTGATCCAGGTTCTGCAGCAGGATTAGATGGTTCAATTGCTAAAGCAGCAGATTCAGGAAATCCTTGGCTTGGATATTATTGGAACCCAACATCAATTGTTGGAAAATATGGTTTAATAGCATTAGACTTTGGAGTACCTTTTGCAGGAAGAGATAATTGGGACAATTGTATAACAAAAGCAGAACAAGATTGTGCAGATCCTAAACCAACTGCTTGGACAAAATCTGAAGTAAATTCTATTGTAACTGCAAACTTTGCAAAAACTGGTGGAGCTGAAGCTTTAAGTTATGTTGAAAAACGTACTTACCCAGGTGAAGTAATGAATGGAATGCTTGTTTACATGGCTGATAATCAAGCTAAAGGTTCAGATGCAGCAATTGAGTTTTTAAAGAAACATGAAGATGTTTGGAGTAAATGGGTATCTTCAGGTGCAGCTAAAAAAATCAAAGCTGGTCTTTAAAATATAGTTTATTTAACGAGCCTATAAATAAATAGGCTCGTTATTTTTTAGGAATTGAATGGAATTTTTAACAAAATTTCCCGTAATGGAACGTACTTCCTTAATGGAATTAAGAAAGGGAATTGATTTAGCGTTTAGGGAATTTTCTAGAGCATATGGTGATGGAATAGAAGCGTTTTTTGACCCCTTATTATTTTTTTTAATTAGATTAGAAAAGTTATTACTAGCAACTCCTTGGCCAATAATATTATTGGTACTTGGAGTTCTTGCTTGGTTAGGCTCAAGAAGCTGGAAGCTTGTTGTTGGTAGCGTTGTAGCTTTTATGCTAATTGGATATTTTGGTATGTGGAAAGATTGCATGGCAACAGTTGCAATTATAACAGTATGTACAATTATGTGTATAGCAGTAGGAATACCAATAGGAGTATTGATGGCAAGATCAAACAGAGTTGAAAAAGCTATGTTACCAGTTCTAGATATGATGCAAACTATTCCTAGCTTTGTATATTTAATTCCAATTTTAATGTTGCTTGGCATAGGTAAGATTCCAGGTTTAATTGCAGTTTGTATATATGCCATACCTCCAGTAATAAGATTAACTAATTTAGGTATAAGAGAGGTTGACAAAGAAACTATAGAAGCAAGTGAAGCTTTTGGTGCGACTAAATTACAAAAGTTAAAAACTGTCCAAATACCTCTAGCTTTGCCAACTGTTTTCGCTGGGGTTAACCAAACAATCATGATGGCTTTGGCTATGGTAGTAATAGCATCGATGATAGGTGTAAAAGGTTTGGGAGTGCCAATTTTGCGAGCAATATCTAATCAATATTTAGCTTTAGGGTTATTTAATGGTTTGGCTATTGTAGCTTTAGCAATTATTTTTGACAGAATCACTCAAGAATATGGTCGAAGAATCCAAAAACACCGAGGACAGATAAAATAGTTGTTAACTTTATAACTCAGATTTTTCTAGACAGTTATTTTAAAATAAATAAACATTCTTAAATGAATTTTTCATTGGAAATAGGTCCACAAACAAACCTGGAAACATTGCCCACTTTAAAGGACGTTTATATTACTTTTTTGCCTGGTGGAGATTTCAATGAAACTGCTTCTAAAGCTGATGAGTTGGTTAAAAAAGGATTTAATCCAATACCTCATTTTCCAGCTAGATCTATTGAAAATGATGCACAACTAAAAGAATATGTTTCAAAATGTAAAGATGTAGGCGTTAAACAGGTACTAGTTATAGGTGGCAGTAGAGAACCTGTTGGAAAGTTCGATAGCTCAATTCAACTTTTGGAAACAGGATATTTTGAAACAATGAAGATAGGAATCGCTGGACATCCCGAGGGGAGTCCTGATATATCCGATTCTAATTTAGAAAAAGCTATGAAAGATAAAAAGCCTTATGCGGACTATATAGTGACTCAATGGCTATTAGATCCTCAATTAATTATAGACTTTATTTCTAAACAAACAATACCAGTTCATGTTGGAATTACTGGACCACTAAAAATAACTAGCTTAATTAAATTTGCTAATATTGTAGGTGCAAAAAATTCTATAAACTTTCTTAAATCTAATTTTAGTAAGGCATTAGATTTACTGAAACCTAAAGACCCAAATGACTTAATTGAGAAAGTTAAATCGCATACTGATTTCTTCCACATTTATACATTCGGCGGCTTGAAGGAAACAAACAAGTGGTTGATGGAGAACAAATATGTCTAATGAATTTGACTATACTAAACTAAAACATGTAACTTCAGTTGATCAGTCAGATCGCGAAGTTCCATATAACTTAAGACAAAGTGGACCAACAAAAGTTGAAATGTTAATTTCAACAAGAGTAAGAAAATCTCCTTACTGGCATTTATCAATGCAGGCAGGTTGTTGGAGAGCAACTGTTTATAATCGTATTTACCATCCAAGAGGATATGTAAAACCAGAAGATGGTGGGGCAATGGTAGAATATGATGCTATTGTAAATCATGTTACCATGTGGAATGTAGCCGTAGAAAGACAAATAAGAGTTAAAGGACCTGATGCAGAAAAATTTACAGATTATGTAATTACAAGAGATGCAACTAAAATCTCACCTATGAGAGCTAGATATGTAATTTTATGTAATGCTTATGGTGGAGTTTTAAATGATCCAATTCTATTAAGAATTTCAAAAGATGAGTTTTGGTTTTCTTTATCAGATTCTGATATTGGAATGTATCTTCAAGGTGTTAATGCTGATGGAAGATTTGATTGTACTATAGAAGAAATTGATGCTTGCCCTGTGCAAATACAAGGACCTAAATCTAAAGCATTAATGAAAGATCTTTGTGGTGACCAAGTAGATTTTGATAACATGCCTTTTTATGGACTTGCAGAAGTAAAAGTAGGTGGGAGAAGTTGCGTAATTTCACAATCTGGTTTTTCTGGAGAAGCTGGATATGAAATATATTTAAGAAATGCAACTTTATATGCAGAAGATATGTGGAATGCTGTACTTGAATCTGGAAAAAAACATAACTTAATGGTTATAGCTCCTGCTCACCACAGAAGAATCCAAGCTGGAATTTTATCTTGGGGACAAGATATGGACCAACAACATAATCCTTTCCAATGTAACCTTGGTTATCAAGTTTCATTGTCAGGTAAAGGTGAGTGGAATAAAAAAGCAGATTATGTAGGCAAAGCCGCATTAGAAAAAATGGGCGCTGATCTAAAAAATGGAAAAAAACCTTACAAACTTCAACTAGTTGGTCTTGAATTAGGTGGAAAACCTATTGAAGAGTATGCACCTGATTTTTGGTTAGTTTCACCTGAGACCGGTGGAGATCCAGTAGGTTTTATTACATCTCCTTGGTATCATCCTGAGAAAAAACAAAACATTGCAATGGGTTATGTGCCATTTGATGGAACACTTAATGCAAATGGATTTCCAAAAGGTAAAGTTGGTACAAAATATAAAGTACATCTACCAGAAAAATACTCTGACACTCCAGGAACACCTGTTGATGCAGTAGTAGTGGAAATTCCTTTCAAAGAATCTTTCAACGCGAATACTAGAGAAGTTGTAAAAGGATAAAAAATTTGTAGGGGGAATTTAACTATTCCCCCTAAATAACTATAAAATTTTCATATTTAAAGCTTTATAATCATTGCTGTTGATTTAAAAAGTTTTACAATTAATGTTAAATTAGAATTAAAATAACAAATAATGTTTGCTCAATTTTTAGATATAATTTTTAAATCAATTAAATTAGATAAAAATTTATATAAAAATCCAAAATACTTTGGCGAAGCTGCAATTTATTTTGCAGGTTTGATTATGATCTTAGATGGTATTGCTGGTGCCATAGCTGCAAATACTATGGTCAAAGCTTCAATTGGTGTATCAGGATTAACAGCTATTTTAACTTGGTTTGTTTGGACAGTTTTTATCTACGTTATTGGAGTAAAAATATTTCCCGATAAAGAAAATAAAATTCCATTTAAGAAAGTTTTGATTGCAGTTGGATATGCTCACTCACCTGGTCTCTTAAGGTTTTTTGCCGTCACGCCAGATCTTGTTCTTTTAATTGTATTCCTTACACAATTTTGGATTTTTGCTTCTTTAATTATATCTGTCAAACATACTTTAAATATACAATCTAGTTTTAAAGCTTCAGGTATTGTATTTTTATCTTTTCTAATAATTGCTTTTCTATCTGTTGCTTTTATTATGTCTAGAATGGATGCTTTGCCTGTTAGCAATATTAGTTAAATTGGAAATATAGTTTTTGAAACTCTACATGATTTGCAAATTTTAAATCCAGTAAGTATTAAATTTTGACTTACGCTTTCATGGTCTTTTCTGCACTCTTCACATTTATTATTAAATTCTTCTAAATCTTTTTGATTTAATTCTTTAGACTCATCTTTAATCATTATCTGTTAAGCCCGCTCCGGCTCCTTTTTGCTTCAATTCTTCTGTTTCTTCAACAAATGTATCTTCAGAAATTTTATATAACTCTGACCATTCGTTCTCTGAAAATGAATTAGTATTTTCTAAAAATTGTAAATTGATTTTTTCTGATTTTTCCACAATGTCTCCACTTAGATAATTTGAGTAAATTGATTGATTATAATTAAATAAAAATTCTTTATTATCCACTTTTAAAAAAATTCTTTTACCTGCTATTTCTGATGTTCTGCTTACAAAAGGTATAAATAACAAAGGAAAAGCTAAATTATTTATTTCTATCTGTTTAAGTTCTGAGATACTTGAAGATTGATCAAAAAAATTAACTCCAGCTATTATTGGACAATAGAATTTTTTAGAAATATTAGATCTTGAATAAATATTAATGTTTTCAAAACTATCTTTATTATAAATTTTAAAATATTGATTAATATTTTTAATTCCAGGAAGACCAAACATTTCAAGCAATCTAGTATTTTTTCCTACCTCTTCAGCAATTCCCCATGAAAATCCCATCGACTTTGTTGCTCTTTTTACTGTAGTTTCAATCTCGCTAAAGCTAATCATTAATTTAAGGAACTATATACCCAATGGTTGTCAAACGATTTTAAATCTGTTGGAAGTGGAGCGCCTTGAAACATACAAATTCTTAACCATTTGTCAGATCTAGGATCAAATTTAATTGCTCCAAAAAAAGATAGTTTTAATCTCAGCATATCAATAGGCATTAATTTTGAGCCAATAGTATTGTCTTGTATTTCTGCGTAAGGAAATTTTTCTGTTATAAAAGCTCTTCTTACTACATGTCTTAGATCATTATTATTCGTTAAAAACTTTCCAATTTTCAAACTATTTTTTTGTGTAAAAATTGCTTCATAAAGTTTTTTTATATCTCTTGCTATAGCTAAAGGCTGTTCTAAAATTGATCCATCCATTTCATATCTATTAGCCATTCGAGGTTCTTCTTTATTCTTTGAAATAAACCAAAAATTTTGATTATTTTCCTTTTTTTTAAAGTCTATTTTTAATATTTCAGAATATTTACTTTCTAAAATATTTCTTAATTCTTCGATTGTTCTGTCTATCGGTATATTAAAGTGTTGGTCTTCATCTGAACTCATTTTATTAACTAAGGGACTTATTATTTCATCATAAGGTTCCATCATCATTGAAACAATATATTCTATACATTCATCGCTTACATTTTCTTCAGCCCACATATAAATTTTATTAAAAGGAAAAGTATTTTCAAAACTAAAATCCTGATTTAGAAATTTTATAAATTTTTCTAAGTCTTCAGTTAATTTTTTTATTTTTTTATTTTGAAATTCACTATCAGTATTCCAGTTTGTTACATTTATTAAAGATTTGACCAAGCAATTTTTAAAAATATTTAATTCTTGCTCAGATGCTTTTTCAATTTCTCTTATTTTTTTTAAAGCAGTCTCACGAGCTAATATCCAATTATTTAAAAGTATAGGATGATTAACAATAAATGGCGCCATACCTAATCCAGTAGAATTTCCAATTCCAAGATTTCTACAAATATTTGGATCTAGTTCTACGGCAGTGTTTGGATTTTTATGTCTTGCTATATGATTTACTTGATCGAACGTAAACTGTCTAACCAAATAAACTAACATCATCTCTAATCTAAACGGTCCATAAATTTCTTCTCTATTTTTTATTCTAAATCTATCTGCTAATCCAAATTTACCTGATCCATAAACTGCGGTCGTTCTATATAAGTATCCAACTTTTGATAAAAGTTCTGTATTAGGTTGATTTCCTTTTGATAAACTTTCAACAACGTGGTTAAATATTCTAAGTGATTTATTGGCTCTAGAAAGTGTCAATTCTTTATATGATAATCTACCCACCTCTTGTTTTGGAACGTTACGAGCTAATCTATCTAAATCTCCTTTAGTAGGAACTCCATCATGCAATGTAAACGCAGCATCCCATTTTGTTGCTATAACTCTATCAGATCTTTCCTCATCACTTATTTCATTAGCAAAACAAACAAGAGAGTACGTTCTATTTTTTTTAGAAAAAGAATAGACTGCTCTACCATGTCCTTTTTCATTTAGTTCAAATAAATCTTTTTTATATTCCCAATCTTTAAACTCATTTAGGAAAGATCTCAAAAAAGATAGTTTTGATTGATGAAATGAACCCAGTTTAGATAATTTCATTAAATATTTAGGGTCTCTAAGTTCAATATTCACTAATTTATTCCTTTATAAAAGTTAAACCAATTGTTTCCTAGAATATCATTTACTTCTTCCATATTAAATCCAATTTTTTTTAAACCTATCTCTAAGGAACTAAAACCTCTTGCATCAATAAACCACTCAGGTTGTTTTGGAAAACCTGGCTTATCTTTACTTCCTTCTCCGTAATTTTTTGCTTTTGTCCAAGTTCCATTTCTCATCCATTCTACAACACTGTCTGGTTGATTAAGGCATAAGTCAGATCCAATTCCAATATTCTTTACTCCAATTAAGTCAGCTGTTTTTGCAACCATTTCACAAAAATTTTCTAATTTACAATTTGAGCTATCTTTTAAATGATGAGCATATAATGATAGGCCGAGCATACCACCACTTTCAGACAAGTTTTTTAAAAGTCTATCTGATTTATTTCTTTTAGCCTCGTACCAAAAAGATGGATTTGCATGTGTAATGGCTATTGGTTTTTGACTCAACTCTATTGCGTCTAATGTACTTTTTTCTGCTGAATGAGACATGTCAATAACTATACCAACTCTGTTCATTTCCTTAATGACTTCTTTCCCAAAGTTAGTTACACCACTATCAACTTTCTCATAACACCCTGTTGCTAGTAGTGATTGATTATTATAAGTAAGTTGCATAAATCTACATCCAAGTTCATGAACTTTTTCTACAAGCCTTATATCATCTTCTATTGGTGAACAATTTTGAAAACCAAAAAAAATAGCTGTTTTTTTTTCTAACTTTGCTTTTTCAATATCTTTAATATCTTTTCCCAAAAAGATCAAATCAGAATTATTTTTAAATAATTCATTCCATTCTGAAACTCTTGTTAAAAATTCATCATAATCCTCATGGTATACAACAGTAACATGAACTGCATCTAATCCAGCTTCTCGATTTATTTCAAAAATTTCTCTAGACCATTTGCAATACTGAAGATTATCTATTCGGTAATTCATAAATTAATTAAAATATAATTATTATAATATTTGTCGATAACTTAATATGTCTCTAAGTTATATGTTTATTTATATAAAATTAAGATTTATCGTGAATTATATTGAAATTTAGTGGCATTTTTAATAAATATTAAAATGGTAATTCTTCAAAAATATCTAAATGAAAAACACTAAAAGTATAAGAAAAGTTTCAATTATCATGGGCAGTCAATCAGACTATACAACAATGAAATATTGCGAGAATGTACTGAAAATTCTAAAAATCAAATTTGAAATAAAAATCATTTCGGCGCATAGAACTCCTAAAAGAATGTTTGAATATGCAAAAAATGCTGAAAAAAATAATATCTCAGTGATTATAGCTGGTGCTGGTGGATCGGCACACTTACCCGGAATGGTTGCTGCTATTACTAGAATTCCAGTAATTGGAGTTCCAATTGAAAGTAAAAAGTTAAAAGGACTGGATAGTTTATTGTCAATAGCACAAATGCCAAAAGGAATACCTGTTGGAACTGTAGCTATTGGAAAAAATGGCGCTATTAATGCAGGATTATTTGCAGCATCTATTATTTCTAATTTTGATAAAAAAATTAAAACTAATTTAGAAAATTGGAGAGCAAAACAAACAAAATCTGTAAAAAGAAAACCAAAATAAATGTCTACGCCTAAACTTGGAATAATTGGCGGAGGACAATTAGGAAGCTTACTATCAGAAGCTGCAAAGTCATTAAGTGTTGAGACTGTAATACTTACTGACGATATAAATGCTCCAGCAAAAAATTTCACAGAGAATTTTATTAGTGGAAATTATGAGGACGAAAACTTAATAAATGAATTTATCAATAAAGTTGATTTAGTTACGTTTGAATTTGAAAATATTCCATATAAAATTTTAAAAAATATAAATAACCTTAAGCCTGTGTTGCCAAATCCTGAAATAAATAAGTTAATTCAAAATAGATACACAGAAAAAGATTTTTTAAATAAAATTGATATAAGAACTACACAATATACTTTAATAAAAAATAAAGATGAAATTAAGTTAAATGAAAATTTAATTCCTGGGATATTAAAAACTTGCACTCTTGGCTACGATGGAAAAGGACAATTTAAAATTAATTCAATAGAGGAAATTGATAAAAATATTAATTTTAATAATGAATATATTTTAGAAAAAATAATTAACTTAAAACAAGAAGTATCAATTATTATTACAAGATTTGGTCATCAAAAATATGAAGTATACGAACCAATAGAAAATGTTCATGAGGATCAAATTTTAAAGCATTCAAAAATTCCAGCAAATATTTCTGGCTCTTTAAAAGACAAATCTATAGATTGGGCAAAAAAAATAGTTGAAGATTTAGACTATATTGGAACTTTATGTGTAGAATTTTTTGTAGATAAAAATAATAACTTGTATGTTAATGAAATTGCACCGAGAGTTCATAATTCTGGTCACTTAACCATTAATACTCACAATATTAGTCAATTTGAAAATCATATTAGGGCGGTTTGTGGGCTCGAAAAAATAGAAACAAAAAAAATATATAATGGCAAAATGCTTAATCTTATAGGAAATGATATATCACATTATAGAGGTAAAACTTTTGCTGATAATGAATTTTTTTATGATTATCTAAAAACTGAAATTCGTGACAAAAGAAAAATGGGACACCTAACAACTATTGAGAAGTAGTTATATCTGTTGAATTAATGAAATACTATTATTGGTTGGCTTATTCACTTCTTTTGATACTTCATAAAAACTAAGTTTTGTTTTTTTACATTCATTTAAAAAGTTAGAACCAGATAATTCCAAGTTTAAATATCTATTAACATCAGCTTCATTCAAAATTACTGGTTGTCTATGATGAATAATATTAACATTTTCACTTGCATTTTCAGTTATTAAACAAAATTCATCATTCTCATATATTCCTGCCATATACATGTTTTTCTTATCTTCTCTTAAAAAATAATATGGAGTTTTAACTTTTTCTTCTCTTTTCCATTCATAAAAACCATCGGCTATAGCCACACACCGATGAAGTTTAATTAATTTTTTAAAAGATATTTTTTCATCAATAGTTTCTAATCTTGCATTAATAAGTGGTTTAAAATCTTTCTTTTTTGACCAGCTGGGCACTATCCCCCACTTTAGACTTTCTAAAGTATTTCCGTTTTTATACTTCTTTATAACTGGAAGTTTTTGATATGGATGGGCATTATAATTCTCTTTATCCTCAACCTGGATTGCAGATTTAACAATCTTATTTGTCTTTGTTACAGGATTGGTAACTACATATCTTCCACACATAATTTAATTAGTTATTGGCTAAATTTTATTTTAGATTAGATTATATGTTTTTAATAATTATGAAATCAATAGAAAATAACTTTGATGAACCTCAGGTAAACGAACTTTTGACAAAACATTTTGTTGAATTAAGATCAGTTTCGCCTGAAGGTAGTACCCATGTTTTAGATATTCCTGGCTTAAAAGATCCAACTATAAGATTTTGGAGTTTGTGGGATGGTGAAAATTTAGTTGGTTGTGGTGCTTTGAAAATGTTGGAGAAAGATCATGGTGAATTTAAGTCTATAAGAGTTGCAGATAAATTTAGAAAAAATGGAATGGGTGAAAAAATAATATCACATCTAATTGACCAAGCTAAACAGATAGGTATCAAAAAACTTAGTACTGAAACAGGTGCAGGAGAATTTTTTGCCCCAGCTAGAAAATTATTTAAAAAGTTTGGATTTCAGAAATGTGAACCTTTTGCTCATTACAAAGAAGACCCAAATTCTTGTTATTATAATTTAAATATTTAGTAAAATAGTGAAGAAAGACAAAACAAGACCTTTTGTACTTTATGTTGCAGAAGTAATTTATCTAAAGGTATCTGAAATTAAAAAACAAAACCCGGGAATCACAAATATAGAAGCTATAGAAAGATTTATAGGCACTGATGTATTTAAAGAAATTAGCAGTGGTGAATTTCATGATAAATGGTTTCAACATTTAAAAAAAAATAATTTTATCGATAAAAGCTCTGGTAAAAAAATACCCTCAGAAACTATTAGACTTTTAGTAATTCAAAAGGATACTATGATACGTCAATTAATAAATTACCCAAGTTTATATTATGCAAAAAGTTTTTATCCTCTTGAACTTTCACAGAGAGCCTTTAATCATTTGTGGAGAATTTGTGAAAGTTATGAACTTTGGTGTAATGAAGTTGGTAATAAAAATAAAATATTACTTAATTTATTTGATTAATAAGCCTTAAATCCAAATTCTAATGATGCATCGGTTATTGAATGATATAAAGACTCTCCAAAACTTCTAAGAGTAAATAACCTTATTTTATTTGGATTATCATCAAGCATATCTACTGTAAAAGCTATGCCATTGTACGTTGAGTTAACTGAGTTATTTTTCTCTAAAATATTAAAATTAAAAGGACATCCTTTTTTTAAAACTTCTTTAACATTTTGCCCTTCTAATTCGATTATAGCTCTTGAATGAGATAAATCAGTTACAGCAAAGTCCGTTTCTCTAAAAGATTCAGAAATATTTTTAAGTAAATCTTTTTTTGTTGATACTAAAAGCCAATTTTTTGGGCCATTCCATAATATTCTTGTATCAGAATTGCTAACTACACTTAATGGTTCATTTTTTAATTTTAAACCATCAATATCAATGCCTTCAAATGAAACTGCAGAATTTTTATACTGAACTATTTGAACAATAAGTAAATTTTTAATTTCAGAAACTTTTAGTAAACTTTCTTCATTTTTATTTTCGTGATTTCCAAAAAGACCTGATTTATGAATATGATTTAATGCTGATACTGACGTCACGATCTAACCCTTTCTCCTTTGGGATCAACATAATGTGAAGATACTATTTCAACTGGTATTGTTTTGTTTTTTAATGGAGACATTGCAAAAAGTTTTTGGCCTATCATATTTTTTCCATCTTTAATTATTGCAAGTGAAAATGGATTATCATATTCAACACTCCAACAAGATGCGGACACATGTCCTAGCTTAGGATTAGGAAGTTTTGCTTTTGCATCTTTAACAATATATGACCCTTCTGGAATGCTTGTTTTTTTATCTAATGGAACAACACCAACTATTTTTTGTCTGTCTATTTCTACATAAGCTGACTTGCTTAAAGATCTCTTTCCAATAAAATCTTTTTTCTTGCTAACCAATCCTTCTAGTGAGTTATCATAAGGGATTGTACGTCCGTCTAATTCAGATCCTGCAACATGACCCATTTCTATTCTTAATGTGGATAATGCTTCTGTTCCATATGGTTGAATATTAAACTCTTTTCCTATCTCCAGTATTTTTTCCCACATATAGTTACCATTATCAGACTCAACATTTACCTCGTATGCAAGTTCACCAGAAAATGAAATTCTAAAAATTTTTGCATTTACACCAAATAAATTTCCTTCCATATATCCCATGAAAGGCAGGCCTTCATTTGAAACATCTAAATCTGGAAATAATTTTTGTAATACTTCTCTAGATTTTGGTCCTGCTATTGCTGCGCCTGCCCACTGTTCAGTACTTGAAACTACGTTTACATTTAATTCTGGCCATACTAATTGCAAATAATATTCTAAATGAGATAAAACATTTGCAGCTTGAGCAGTGGTAGTTGTCATATGATAATGGTTTTCTGATATTCTTGTTGTTGTTCCATCATCCATTACAATCCCATCTTCTCTTAACATTACACCGTATCTAGCTTTTCCAACTGGTAACTTAAGCCAAGCATTTGTATAAACTCTATTTAAAAATTCAGCTGCATCAGGTCCTTTAATGTCAATTTTACCTAAAGTTGTTACATCACAAACTCCAACATTTTGCCTAACATTTTTAGCTTCTCTTTTTGAAGCTTCAAATAAGTTTTCATTTCCTTGTTTATAATATCTTGGACGTAACCAAACACCTGCATCAACGAATACTGCATTGTTTTTCTCATGCCAATAATGCATTGGTGATTTTCTTGTAGGTTTAGAATGTTTACCAACTTCTCTTCCAACAATAGCTCCAATTGAAACTGGCGTATAGGGTGGTCTAAAAGTTGTATGACCAACTTGAGGAACTACTTTATTTTCAACATCTGAAACTAATTGCAGTCCATTAAGATTACTTGTCTTACCTTGGTCTGTAGCCATTCCCAATGTAGTGTATCTTTTAACATGCTCGATTGATCTATAACCCTCTCTTAAAGCCAACTGTATGTCAGATACCGCAACATCATTTTGAAAATCTAAGAATCTTTTATAATTTTTACCTTCTGGTAACGGTACACACCAAAACTTATCATGACTAGAGGGTTTTTTTTCTACAACAGTAGGAACTGAAACTTTATTTTCTTTATTGGTTATTTGCTTAGATAATTCACTTCCTTTTTCAAAAGATGTTTTTAGTGTTTCCTCTAATGTGAAAACTCCGTTGGCTGCTCCTAGAGTTGTTTCTTTTTGTTTAGATTGGCTTGGAATAAAAGCATCTATTTCTTCATTAAATTTAGTTTTATTACCTGATTGTGAAGCTAAATGAATTGATGGCGTCCAAAATCCTGAAACACAAATACAATCACATTTTATATTTTCAATGTTGCTTAAATTTTTTTTATCATCTGATATTCTGGCAATGTCTGCAGAATTAACTTTTTTATAGCCTTTAGCCGCAACTACAACATATGAAAATTTTATATTTATATTTAATTCTTTAGCCTCTTTTATAATTTCTGAGCTTGCATCTTTTCTTGTATCTAAAATTATTGGATCGATCCCATTTTTTTTAAATTCTATTCCAGTTTCGTATCCACTATCATTATTAGTAAATATAATTGGTTTTTTCCCAACTAAAACTCCATAAATTTTTAAATATTCTTTAGCAGCTGAAGAAAGCATAACTCCTGGAGCATCGTTATTTCCAAAAACTAAAGGTCTCTCAATTGATCCAGATGAAATAACAACTTCTTTTGCACGTATATACCAAAGTCTTTGTTTAGGAATATATTTATCTGTTTTAGGTAAATGATCACTTACTCTTTCAGACATGACAAGCATATTGTGATCATAATAACCAAACACTTGAGATCTATTTTTTACAACTACATTTGGCATTGATTTAAGTTCAGAGATGATTTTCTCTGCCCATTCTTGTCCACTTTGATTGCCAATAGTTACTTCGCTGGTTAAAAGGCTTCCACCAAATCTTGATTTGTCTTCAGCTAAAATTACTCTTGCTCCATTTTGTGCTGCAGCATAAGCACTTGCTAAGCCTGAAGGACCTGATCCTGCTATTAAAAGATCGCAATATTCGTATTTATGTTCATATCTTTCTTTATCATGTTTAATGGATGCTGCCCCAAAACCTGCTGCTTTTCTAATGATTGGCTCATAAATTTTATACCAAAAGCTTTTTGGCCACATAAAAGTTTTGTAGTAAAAACCTGCTGGAAAAAATTTGTTTAGAAAATTGTTTATTGCACCAATATCAAAATCTACATTTGGCCAGCAATTAACACTTTTTGCTTCCAAACCTTCAAATAACTCTTGTTCTGTCGCTCTTACATTAGGATCAATTTCATTATTTCTATTCATTTGAACTATCGCATAAGGTTCGTCAACTCCTGCTCCAAAAAAACCTCTTGGTCTATGATATTTAAAACTTCTACCAACTAAATGAACTCCATTAGCAAGTAGAGCAGAAGCTAAAGTATCTCCTTCGTAACCAAAATATTTTTTTCCATTAAATGTAAATGAAATTTTTTTATTTCTATTTACTAATCCACCTTTATCTAATCTAAAATTCTCTGGCATTTTTATATATTTTCGCTAGCTTTATATGTTGTAAATATTTCATGAGTTAAAGTATCTCTTTCAACTTTAATCCATTGTCTACATCCAGATATATGTTGCCATAATTCTAAATGTTTTCCTCTTGGGCTTTTTCTCAAATAAACAAAGTTATCCCAATCTTGATCTGAAATTTCCTTATTTAACTCAGGTCTTTTAACTGTTGCGTCTCCGCCATATGAAAACTCGGTTTGCGGTCTTAATCCACAATGAGGGCATTTTATATATAACATTTAAGAAATCCAAGTTTTTGTTCCAAGACCTTTTTCGTCAATTAAATGTCCGGTACTAAATCTATTTAAACTATAACCTTCGTTTAATTTGTGAGGCTTATCTTGAGCTATAGTGTGAGCAAAAGTCCATCCGGATGCAGGAGTTGCTTTAAATCCTCCATAACACCATCCACAATTTAAATACAAACCTTCAATATGAGTTTTATCTATGATAGGCGATCCATCCATAGACATATCCATAATTCCTCCCCATGTTCTAAGCATTTTTAATTTACTTAGAAATGGAAACATTGCGATACCTTCAGTTAAAACATGTTGCAGCGTTGGTAAATTTCCTCTTTGAGCGTAGCTGTTATATCCATCAAGATCTCCACCCATAACCATTTCTCCTTTATCAGACTGGCTACAATAAAAATGTCCCGCACCAAATGTAACTACATGATCTAATATTGGTTTAATTGGTTCTGATACACATGCCTGCAAAAGATGTGTTTCTATTGGTAGTGTCATATTTAATTTTTCAGCTAAAACATTTGTACTTCCAGCAACACATAAACCAATTTTTTTTGCTTTAATTTCTCCCTTGGAAGTTCTTATTCCTAAAATTTTTCCGTTAACAACATCAAAACCTGTAACTTCACAATTTTGTATAATATCTACTCCCATCGAGTCTGCTTGACGCGCATAACCCCAAGCGACGGCATCGTGTCTAGCCGTACCTGCGCTTGGTTGCATCAATCCACCAAATATTGGAAATCTCACATTCTCAGAAAAATCTGCCATAGGAATAATTTTTTTAACTTCTTCTCTGTTTAATAGCACTGCATCTATTCCATTTAAACGCATAGAGTTTCCTCTTCTTGAATATGCATTCATTTGTGCATCAGAATGTGCAAGATTAATAATTCCTCTTGGAGAAAACATTACATTGAAGTTTAAATCTAAACTCATATTTCTCCATAAATCCATTCCAAACTCACTAAATAGACCATTTTCATCATGCATATAATTTGATCTAATAATTGTAGTATTTCTTCCCACATTACCTCCGCCTATCCATCCTTTTTCTATGATAGCAACTTTTGTAATGTTGTGTTCTTTTGCTAAATAATATGCGGTGGCTAAACCATGGCCTCCGCCACCGATTATTATAACATCATACTCCGCTTTGGGAGCTGGATCTTTCCATGCAACTTCCCAATCTTTATGACCTGTGAAGGCATTTTTTATTAGACTAAATACTGAATATTTTTGCATAGCTATTATTTTTTACAGCATTAAAGATTATTTTTTATTGTTTTTTTTATATATATTTTTTAGATGTTTAAAAACTAAGCAAAAAAGTATAGATATTTCCCTCAATAACCAAACTTATTTAAAAAAATTTATGGCTAAAACAGATATTGAAATAGCAAGAGAAGCAAAAATGAAATCTATCCAAGAAATATTGGATAGCATAAATGTTCCAGACAAAGCTGAAGTTTACAGTCCAATGGGAAGACATATAGCAAAAATTAAAACTGAGTATTTAGAAACTTTAAAAGATAAAAAAGATGGAAAATTAATTTTGGTTACTGCTATAACGCCAACTCCAGCTGGAGAAGGAAAAACAACAACATCCGTTGGTCTTTCTGATGGTTTGAATAAAATTGGAAAAAAATCAATTGTCTGTTTAAGAGAACCAAGTTTAGGACCATCATTTGGAATGAAAGGTGGTGCTGCTGGCGGTGGGTATGCACAAGTAGTTCCAATGGAACAAATAAATTTACATTTTACTGGAGACTTCCACGCAATAACTTCTGCTCACAATTTACTTTCTGCATTAATTGATAATCATATTTATTGGGGTAATAAATTAAATATAGATATTAGAAGAATTGTTTGGAAGAGAGTCATGGATATGAACGATAGATCTTTGAGATCTATCGTAGTTGATTTAGGTGGAATTGCAAATGGATATCCTAGACAAGATGGGTTTGACATTACAGTAGCTTCAGAAATAATGGCTATCTTTTGCTTAGCAAAAGATTTGAAAGATTTAGAAAATAGAATTGGAAATATCACAATTGGTTATACAAGAGATAAAAATCCAATTTATGCAAAAGATCTAAATGCTCAAGGTCCAATGACAGTTCTTTTAAAAGATGCAATCAGACCGAATGTAACTCAAACTTTAGAAAATAATCCAGCGATAATACATGGTGGTCCTTTTGCAAATATTGCTCATGGATGCAATTCTGTAATTGCAACTAAAACAGCTTTGAAACTTTCTGATTATGTTATAACAGAGGCTGGTTTTGGAGCAGACCTTGGAGCTGAAAAATTCATAAATATTAAATGTAGAAAGTCAAATTTAAAACCTGATTGTGTAGTAATTGTTTCAACTATAAGAGCTTTAAAAATGCACGGAGGTGTGAATAAAGATGAACTTACAAATGAAAATTTAGAAGCTTTGAAAAAAGGTATTGTAAATTTAGAAAGACATATAAATAACGTTAGAAAATTTGGCTTACCTGTTGCTGTTGCAGTTAATCATTTTGTAACTGATACAGAAAAAGAAATTAATTTTCTAATGGATTTCTGCAAAAATCTGGGCGTAGATATATCATTATGTACACATTGGTCTAATGGTGGAGAAGGAACAAAAGATTTAGCAAATACTGTTGTTAATATATGTGAAAAAAGCAAGAGTACTTTTAAATTCTTGTATGAAGATAAAATTCCATTATTTAAGAAAATTCAAACAATTGCTCAAGAAATATATCATGCAAGCGAAGTTGTTGCTGACACAAAAATAAGAAGTCAGTTAAAAGATTTTGAAAGCAAAGGATATGGCGAACTTCCTATTTGTGTTGCAAAAACACAGTACAGTTTTTCTACAGATCCTAGTTTAAAAGGAGCACCAACTGGACATGTCTTACCAGTAAGAGAAGTAAAACTTTCATCTGGAGCTGAGTTCATTGTAGTTATTTGTGGAGAAATAATGACTATGCCTGGCTTACCTAGAGTACCAGCAGCAGACTCAATAAAAATAAATAAAAAAGGTGAGACAGAAGGTTTATTTTAATTTTTTAGCCTCATCCCAAAAATTTTTCGCTAAGTTAATCCCTGTCAAATTTTTGTATTGAGGTAATCCAGTTGGAGATGTTACGTTTATATCCCCAATTAAATAATTTGAAATTAGATCTATACCAGCAAAAAAAATATTATTTCTTTTCAAATTTTTAGCAATAACATTGGATATATGTAATTCTTTTTTGTTTAATTTTGTTTTTAATGCAGATCCTCCTTGAGAAATATTAGACAAAATAGAACCTTTAGATGGAACTCTTCTAATGGCTCCTTTAACTTTACCATTTAAAATAAAAACTCTCTTATCTCCATACTTAACTAGAGGAAGAAATTTTTGAACCATAACATGGCCTATTTTTTTGATGTATTTTTTAATAGATTTTTCGTTAAAGTTCCTATCTATAAATAATATATCTTTGCCAGCATAACCATGAATAGGTTTGATAACTATTTTATTATTTTGTTTGTAAAATTTTTTGATTAACTTTAAGTCTTCAGTAAATATTGTTGGAGGCATAAATTTTAAAAAATTGATTGAATAAAATTTTTCTGAAATATTTCTTACTGAAATTGGATTATTTAATATTTTAACTTTTTTAGGTATATTTTCTAAATATAATGTAGAGGTGATATAATCCATATTAAATGGTGGATTTTGTCTTACCAAAATATAATTTGCCTTAGTAAGATCCAAATTTGCATACTTTAAAATTTTACAATATCTTTTTCTGTTCTCAAAAAAAACTACTTTTTTTGCTTTCGCATATACCTTTCCTTTTATTAAGCTTAAATCTTTTGTTTCATACCAATAAATTTGGTAAGATCTTTTTTGCGCTTCAAGAGCGAGCTGCAAAGTTGTGTCAGTTTCAAAATTTATTGAGTCTACAGAATTTGCTTGTATAGCAATAATCTTTTGCATTTAATTTTTCATTCTTTCTATCGTTAATTCTGCCTTGGTTTTATTTTCTTTTAAAATATTTTCTACACTGCTTAAAAATATAATTTCATTCATTTTTTTTTTATTTATTTTATTTCTCTTGACTAAGCCTTTTTTAGATAATTTTAAGAAAACTTTTCCCCAGTATCTTATTGATTTTTTGTTTATTTCTGTTTTTAAACCTTTTTTAGGTGCTTCTCTATAAGCGTTTAAAATATCATTAGTTTTCCAATTTTTAATTATATCAAGGGACTCATCTAAATTCGAATAAACTAGACCAGTGTAAAATGCAGGCCCCGCACAATGACAATCCCATTCGCAAGCATCTAATGATCTAATTTCTATATATTTTTTTAATCTTAATTCTGTAAATATTGTACTTAAATGAACTTCTAGATCTTTTTTTTTTGGTTTTTGGTTTTTAATATCTCTAATGTTTCCCATCATATAATCTTGAAATGTTTTTCCTTTACCAGCTATTACTTTTTTTCCTTTGTTAATAAAAAGAAGAGGTTTCTTTAGTATAAAGTCCGCATATTTTTCAAAATCTAAATTTTCTAAAAAAATTTTAGGCAACCCTCCTCTAGATGTACTTTGCCAAACTTTTGATCTATATGATAAATATCTTGTTAATTTTTTTTCTTTGACAGGAGAATTGGCAAAAATTCCTATTGAAAGAGGAGTCAAACTGGCAGCTAACTTAAATTTTTTTATAAAGTCATTTTCTGATAAGTAATCTAAGTTTATTTGTGTGCCTGCTGTTTGGTACATCATATTTAAACTTAACTTACCCTCTTTTGGCATTTCTTTGGTCATAACTTTATATCTTGCTTTTGGATTATTTGGTACCTTGTTTAGTTTTGTGTATGGATCGTAACCAATAGCAACTGACTCAAGTCCAACCTTTTCACATACATCATTAAGCTGATTTTGAAACAGATTTCCTTCAAAGCATACTTCATGTATGCTTTTTAACTTATCTCCAGCTAATTCAATTTGATTTCCAGGTTCTAAACTTATCGATTTTCCTCTGTGGCTAAGTCCAATTAAATTATTTTTTTCTTTTATAGGTTTCCAATTAAACTTTGATTTTAATAAACTTAATACTTTTTTAACTTCAGTGTAACTAGCTCTTTTATTAGATTTCTTTGAAAATAAAAATTTTTCATTTTCAACGCCTATGAGTAATTTTTTTTTTATACCTGAATTGAAATAGTTTATAATTTTTTCTTTGGTGTTAATGAACATCTATATAATTTAGCCAGTTCTCTAGTTCTCTCATTCTTGCATCTTTTTTTGTTATTTTGTCTTCATTTTCAATAATTTTTACGTGCTCATTTATATCTATCTCGTCCTTAAAAGCCTTATTATTTAAAAGTCGATCTTTCCTAAAATGAATCAAGCTGACCATTTTTTTGTAAGTAATTTCAGGATGATATTGAATACCCCAAATTTCACAATCTCCTACTTTAAAATTTGTAGCCATAACTTTATTAATTGAATTTGAAGACAGTAAAATTGAGTTTTGTGGCAAAGTTACAACTTCATCAAAATTAAATGCTGGAGTATTAAATATTTTGTCTTTATTTTTATATAAAGGATGTTTGAGACCTTCGTTATTTATTTTTATATTATGTGCAATGCCTCTGTGAGATCCTGTTTTACATTTTTTTACCTCTCCACCTGCAACTGTTACAGCTACCTGCATTCCCCAACAAATTGCTAACATTTTTTTAATTTTCTTTTGACATTCTCTCATAAATTCAAGCTGTCTTCTAATTTCAATAGTATCGTTATAAATATTAAGACTGCTACCACCCCAAATAAGAGCATCATATTTGTTTAAATCTTTAACTGTTTCAAAAATATTTTCATCTGATGATGGATTGGCTACATCTATATCTAAACTTTCTGTAAAGTGGCTTATGCTATCCTTTAGACTCTCCGTATGAGTTTTAATTCCTCCATCAATAAAACCTTGATTTTCTTCCCTTAAATTTCCTTCAACAACTAATATTCTTTTCATTAAAATAATTTCCCTGAAATACTATGTTCATATAACGATTTCATATCTTTCAGAGATAGTTTTTTTGGGTTGGTTCCTGTTGATGGATCATCTAAAGCCATTTGAGATAATTTATTTAAATCAATTTTACTTTTTTCTACAACATCTGAAAGCTTATGAGGTATTTTTAAATCTTTTCTTAAATCTAAAATCCAATCTAAAAAACTCTTAAAGTTTTTATCGATATTAAGATAGTCACATATAGAAACAATTCTATCTTCAATCAAATCTTTATTAAATGTTAAAACATATGGCATGAAAATTGCATTAGATAATCCATGGTGGATATCATATTGCGCGTTAACTGGATGACTTAATGAATGAATTGCACCCAATCCTTTTTGAAAAGCAGTTGAGCCCATACTTGCTGCAGCTAACAAATCTGCTCTAGCACTCAAATCATTTCCATTGCTAACAGCTTTTAAAAGTGATTTTCTGATTAACTTCATTCCTTCAATAGCAATACCGTCAGCCATTGGATGAAAACCAGGAGCACAGAAGGCTTCTAAGTTATGCGCGAGAGCATCCATCCCTGTTGCAGCAGTTAGTCTTGGTGATAAATCAATTGTTAAACATGGATCTAAAATAACTATAGATGGTAAAAATTTTGGATGAAATATAATTTTCTTTACTCCTGTTTGATTGTTAATTATTGCCGAAGCTCTTCCTGTCTCTGAACCCGTTCCAGCAGTAGTTGGTACAGCTATTATTGGAGCAATATTTTTTTCATCAGCTCTTTTCCAATAATCACCTATATCCTCAAAATCCCAGATAGGTCTTGTTTGACCTGCCATAAAAGCTACTGCTTTACCAACATCCAATCCACTTCCACCGCCAAATGCTATAACGCCATCACATTTATTTTTTTTATAAATTTTTGCTCCTTCATCTACGTTTTCACCAATTGGGTTGCCTCCAAAATCAGAAAAAATTATTAATTCTTTAAAATAATTATTTAAATCTGAAATAATTTCTTTTACAAAAGGCAAACTTATAAGATCTTTATCAGTTACAAATAAAGGTTTTTTAATATTCAAATTTTTACAAGCTAAGTGTAAATCTTTTACTCTATTCTCTCCAATCCACATGGTTGTAGGATAATTCCAATTATAATTTGACATATTTAAATTTATTTTATTGAGAATTTTTAATATGGTAAATGAAATTAATCTAGTCTAATCTTAAGTTTTTTATGATCCAAACTATCACACCAATAGATAATACAATTTATATTGAGAGAGATTATAACTCAAAACTAATTGAAGATACTTTATCAAATTCAGTTATTGCACAAAATGAATGGGCCAAACTTCCAGTAAATGAAAGAGTCATTTTATTACAAAATTTTGTAAGTGACTTCCTGTCAAAAGAAAGTCAAATTATTGAGGAAATTACTAGACAAATGGGAAGGCCAATTTCTCAAGCAATAAGTGAACTAAAAGGTTTTAAAGAGAGGGCAGATTATATGCTTTCAATAGCAGAAGATAAATTACAAAATATTTATTTGCCAGAAAAAGAAAATTTTAAAAATTATATAAAAAGAATTCCTATGGGTGTTTCTTTTGTTATTGCTCCTTGGAATTATCCTTACTTAACATCCGTTAATTCTATTATACCTTCTCTTGCTTCTGGAAATTCAGTTATTCTAAAACATTCTGCTCAGACACCTCTTTGTGCTGAACAATTGTATGAATCTGCAAAAAAAACTCTTCCCAAAAATATATTTAATTATTTACATTTAAATCATGAAGATAGCTTAAAAATAGTATCAGATAAAAGAACTGCATTTGTTTCTTTCACTGGTTCGGTTAAAGCTGGTTATGAAGTTCAAAAAGCTACAACTAATAAATTTATAAGTATTGCTCTAGAATTAGGTGGAAAGGATCCAGCTTATGTAAGACATGATGCTGATATAGAAAAAACTGTAGAAAATCTTGTTGACGGATCTTTTTTTAATTCAGGACAATCTTGCTGTGGAATAGAAAGAATATATGTAGATAAAAAAATATATAACAGTTTCTTAGAATTATTTATTGAAAAAACATATGAATATAAACTTGGTGATCCTTTAAATAAGGAAACAAATCTTGGTCCCGTAGTTAAATTATCATCTGCAAATTTTATTAATGATCAAATTAATTCAGCAATTAAACAAGGTGCTAAAAAAATGATCGAAGAATCTAAATTTAATTATCCAAAAGAGCATAAAAATTATATGCCTCCACAGGTTCTAACAAATGTGAATCATGGAATGAAATTTATGATGGAAGAAACTTTTGGACCTTGTGTAGGAATAATGCCGGTTGAAAATGATAAAGAAGGAATAAATTTAATGAATGATAGTCCTTATGGTTTAACTGCATCTATTTGGACTAAAGACGTTGAAGCTGTACAAAAACTTGGAGATAAAGTTAATACTGGAACAGTATTCATGAATAGATGTGATTATCTTGATCCAGGTTTATCCTGGACAGGCGTAAAAGAAACTGGAAAAGGATGTTCTTTATCTGAGATTGCTTTTGAACACTTAACAAAACCTAAAAGTTTTCATTTAAGAAAAGAATTAAAATAGTGATGAAGCTTACCTTTAGAGGAAAATCCGCAATTGTTACAGGTGCATGTGGAGGCATGGGTTTAGAAGTTTCCAAAAATTTATCAAATAATAATGTTTTAGTACTTATGGTTGACTTAAAAGAACCACCTAAGGGTTTCTTAAAAGATAACAAAAATTGCACTTATAAAAAAATTGATGTTACAAATTTTAAAAAATTAAAGACATCTATAGAAAAATTTTACAATAGTAATAAACAGATCGATTATTTAATTAATACCGCTGGAGTATTGTGGTTTAACAAAGATGTATCTTCAGCTGATATCAATCTAAAAGTTTGGGATAAAGTTTATGAAATAAACTTAAAATCTATGGTTTATTTATCTAAAATTATTATTCCCAAAATGAAAAAGAATAAATTTGGATCAATGGTACATATTTCTTCGGTAGATGCGTTGTCAGGTGATGATAAACCGCAAGATGCTTACGGATCTTCTAAAGCTGCTATGATTAGACTTTCAAAATCTTTGGCAATTCAATTTGCCTCAAATAATATTAGATCTAATTGTATATTGCCTGGTCCAATTGAAACTGGTATGCAAAAAAGATGGGAAAAAAACTTGTCTGCAAAAAAAGAATTAGAAAAAATAATACCTTTAAATAGAGTTGGAAAACCAGCTGATATATCAAATGCTGTTATGTTTTTGTTAAGTGATCAATCAAGCTATATTACTGGAACTGAAATAATAATTGATGGTGGTATTACTTCTAAACCTTAAAATTTAGATTTAGATTTAGGCGCTTCTGCTTTAAGAAGCGCCTAAAAAATATAATTATCTATAAGGGTATCCTGCTTTTTCCATTGTTTGTGCATATAACTTAAATGCATCAACAACTTTTTTAGCGCGTGGACTAATTTTAGATGTCGAATCCCAGAACTCTTTAGAGTCTTCAACTACTTTACTCCATTCATTAGCAGGAAGGCTTGTAAGCTCCATTTTTTTACCGTTAACACGGAGATCTGCTTCTCCACCCCAGTACCAAACTTGTCTATAGTAATGAGAGTCGTTAATTGACATACGGTATAGTGCCTGAAGTTTTGGACTTAATTTATCCCAACTTTTTGAATTTGCAAAATATGAACCAAACCATGCACCAGTTACTGCGTTAGTTAATGCATACTTACATATGTCAGCCCATCCCACTTCATAAGCTTCTGTAAATCCACACCAACAAACACCATCAAGTTCACCAGTTTGCATTGCTGTTTCAACATCATCCCATGGAACAATTACAGGAATTAAACCGTATCTAGCTAAGAATTTTCCAGCTGTTGGAACACCAAATACTCTTAGCCCCTTCATGTCTGCTAGTGAAGTAACTTTTTTCTTAACAGTGAATAGATGACAAGGGTCCCATGCACTAGTACTTAACCATTTAACACCTTTAACTTCTTTATAAGCTTCGTCCCAAATTTCATTTAAACCATAATATTTAAATAATGATGGCACGTCTAAGCTATATCTTGTTGCAAATGGGAAATATCCTCCAAATACTTGAATATCAACAGGTGATCCCATAGTTGCATCATCACTTTGTACAGCATCAATTGTTCCCGCCTGCATTGCTCTAAACAATTCATCAGTTGGAACTAATTGGTCAGCATAATAAAGCTCAATTTCCATCTCACCATGAGCAGCTTTATTAAAAGCTTCAATTTGTGGCTTAATTACATGAGCTCCAAGTGGTGCTCCAGAATAAGTTTGGAGTCTCCATTTTATAGGGTTTGAAGCTGAATAAGCATAGGGAGCTTTTATTGCTGTAGCTCCTGCAGCACCCAAAGTTAACAAACCTGCTTTCTTAATAAACGAACGCCTTTTGTTTGTTATGATTTTTTTATCTTTTTTCATATAACCTTCCTCTCACTAATTTATAGATAAAAGGTTATTATAAAATTTAGAATGATTATAGTATTTATTTAAAAAAATTAAACTTTAAGTTGTATTTATTTATTCGATAAATATTTTTCAGGCAAGTAAGTTGCTATTTCTGGAAATGCCATAACTATAGCTAAACCTATAACCATAACTATAACAAATGGAATAATAGATCTATAAATGTCATATAAAGTAATTTCTTTTGGAGCCATTGCCCTCATTAAGAATAAATTATATCCGAAAGGAGGGGTCATGTATGCTATTTGGCAAGTGATAGTATATAGAACTCCATACCAAATTGGGTCAAATCCTAAAGATATAATTAGCGGCACATATAGTGGCGCAACAATTACTAGCATTGCAGTATCATCTAAAAACATGCCCATTATTATGTAAGAAAGCTGCATCATTATCAAAACTCCCCAGGGAGTTAAATTCCATCTTTCAATAAATAACTTTTCAATTGCCTTTCCTGCTCCTAAACCATCAAAGACTGCACCAAAACATAATGCAGCTAAAATTATCCACATAAACATACATGAAACTCCAAGAGTTTTTTTAAGTGTAGTTTCAAGAACTTTTTGATTAAATCTTTTTTTGTAAATAGCAGCGATTGTAGCAAGCAATGCTCCAACAGCTGAACATTCCACTAAACTGGCTATTCCCATTAAAAATAAACCTGTCATTAAAAAAAATATGACAAAAGGAATAATTCCAGCTTTTAATAACTTTAATTTTTCAGGTAATGGCATATCTCTTTCTTTTTTTTCTAATGCTGGTCCCAATTCAGGTTGAAGACGACATCTAACATAAATATAAATAATAAATAAAGAAGCCATTAATATTCCAGGTAATAAACCAGCTAGCCAAAGTTTGCTAACAGGCTGTCTAGCAATCATTCCATATAAAACCATAACTACACTTGGAGGTATTAATATCCCCAAAGAACTACCTGCTTGGACTACTCCTGTAATCATACGTTTGTCGTAATTTCTTTTTAACATTTCTGGAAGAGCGATAGTTGCTCCTATGGCCATACCAGCCACACTTAATCCATTCATAGCAGAAATAGCAACCATCATAAGCATGGTTCCTATAGCTAAACCTCCTTTTAATCCTCCAAAATAAACATGAAACATTTTATATAGATCATTTGCAATTCCCGACTCTGAAATCATAAATCCCATATAAATAAAAAGAGGAAGTGTAAGCATTGGGTACCATTTAAATAACTTCCAAGTAGCTGTGTAGGGCATCTCCATAGATCCTTCTCCCCAAATCAATAAAGCTGAAGCAGCTGCAACAAAACCTATAGCACCAAATACTCTTTGCCCAGTAAACATCATTGTTAACATTGTTATAAACATGAACAATGCAATAAATTCGTAGCTTAAATATTGTGCTAACATTATTATATTTTTCTATTATTTATTTTTGCTAAATTTTTAAAAAACATTGAAAATGCTTGAAGTAACATCAATAAAATTCCTATTAACATTAAAGATTTAATTGGCCAAACGTAGGGAGCCCATGCTGTAAAAAGTTTTTGTTTGGTTTGTATTGTATATTGTAAACTTGTTATAGAACCGTAAAATAATATAACTAAGTAGAAAATTAAAAATATACTTGTAAAAGCATCCATTTTTGCTTTTCCTT
>CACHJL010000003.1 GCA_902580135.1 uncultured Pelagibacteraceae bacterium
GCTCTTGCTAGAAAAGAAATTTTTTTTATTACTATTTTTTTGATTAATTCGTATTATTTAACTAAAACAAAAAATTTAAATTTAGCTTTTTTAACAACAAATTTATCTTTTATAATTTCATCTTTAATACATGAAGCAGTTTTATTTTTTGGATTATTTTTTTATTTAAGTTTTTATATATTTCTTAAGAAAAATTCACTTCGAGCATATAAATTAATTAATTTCATGAATATTTCGATTTTCTTATTCTTATTATATTTACTTACAAGGCCTGTAGATATTGAGACTATTAACAACATGATTCTTTTCATAAATAATGATTTGAATATTAATCTAACAATTGGGTCTGGAGCATTGTCATGGTTATCAAAACTTAACAATAAATTTTCACTTTTTAATATTTTTGGTGATGCTATTTTTATTAAATATATTATTTTTCATTTATTATACATGCATTTTGTATTGTTTTTTTATTATATTATTTTTAAATTTCTTATTTTTAAAAATGTTAAAATATACAAGTTTCTATTTGTATTAAATATTTTTTATATATTTTTATTGTTTTACGTAGCTCTTGATTGGGGAAGATTTGTTTATATGTTATATAATTTTTTATTAATTTTTAGTTTTTATATTTTATATGAAAAAAAAAACATATTTTTAAAAATAGATAAAGAAACAATATTGAAAAAACTGTCCGTCAATTTTAAATTAATATTTGCCCTTACTTACGTATCATCTTGGCTTCCCGGTCTTTTGTATAATGATAAACCTCATTTTTTCCCTCTTTTTGATTTTTCAATTAAAAATTATTTTTATATAAAAAAATATTTAAGTTTATTTATTTTTTGAAATGGCAAATTAATTTGTTCAAACAAGAGCATGAAGAGATAGATAAATCGATTACATCTGGTAGAATTTATTTATGAAAAAACTTTTAGGGTTAGTTTTAATGGTTATCTTACTAAGCACTAACACATATGGAGAAAATATTTTTAATGGAACATTTATTGATGCTCACAGTCAGGTAGGTCCATTAATAACTAATGAAGAAGTATCAAAGCAGATAATCAAGAACGATGTAGATTTAACCTTGTTATCTATCAGAGGTAAACCTAAAACTGCCACTCAGAGATATATATCTGTAAACAAATTAAGTAAGAATAAAGTCCGTTATTTAGTTCCAACAAAATTAAAAGGTTTTACAAGAAAGAAACCAAATGATGATGTTGTTATAAAAAATATTAAATATTTAAAAAAAGATGCAATTAGAAATAAAATAAAGTATGTAGGATTTGGTGAAATCATACTTCAGCATGCTCCACATAATCACAAAAAATTGAAATTTGAAGGAATTAATAGAGATTTTAAATCTAAAAGAATTTCAAGGGCAATAGATATTGTTTTAAAAGATAACAAACCAGTAATCTTACATTTAGAATTAAATGATTATGAAAAAGATTCAAAAAAAATTTTAAACCAATTAGTTGAATTAAGCAAAAAATATCCAAACAACAATTTTTTATTAATACATATGGCTCAAGCTGAATTCTCAGAGGTAGAATTTATTATTAGCGAAACAAAAAATATTCACTTTATGACCTCGACCGCTGATAACGCAACTCAAAGAAAAATAAAAAAAGGTAAAGCACAAATAGGATGGATCAATCTATTTGATAAAAATGATAATCTTCAAAAAAAGTGGTTAAATTTAATAAATAATAATCCTAGACGATTTGTATTAACTTTAGATAACGTATTCGATGTACATTGGTTAAGAGGATATGGAAATAAAGTATACTTATGGAGAAAAGCTCTTGCTTCTTTAAATAAGGAAACGGCATTGCAAATTGCATGTGGAAATGCAAAATCCTATTTTAAACTTAATATTGAATGTTTAGAGGATAGAAAATAAAAATTTTTATATGGAAAGTACAGTTAATTTTAATTGGTCTTGCAAGCATACATGGAAAAGAAGTGCTAAGAACACTGCATGGTGTTTATTAGGATGTGCGATTGGTGACTTTGGAACTATATTGTATTTTCAAATAACAGGAATTCCCTGGCATGTTTTAGCCATTATGATTTTAGCAATTATCAATGGTTTGATTACAAGTATTATTTTAGAAACTATAATTTTGATAAGACAAAATTTTAAATTTAAGGATGCTTTAAAAACTGCATTAGGAATGAGTTTTATTTCAATGGTTGGTATGGAAATTGCAATGAATTTAACTGATTTTTTTTTAACAGGCGGAGCTATGATAACTTGGTGGGTAGTTCCAATTATGTTAACTGTTGGTTTTTTAACACCTTGGCCATATAATTATTGGAGGCTTAAAAAATTTGGCATTGCATGTCATTAATGCCCTCGTGGTGAAATTGGTAGACACATTTGATAGTGGGTTATTGTTTTAAATCTTTGTAAAATGTACAAATATCTTTAACCGAGTCCATGCTATGAATAATGCCTAAATCGCTATTTCTCCAAGGACTTGGGTCATGTAATGAGAAGATTCTTATTTGAGGATTATCAATTTTTGTGCCTCCTCCTAGATAATATTCTAAGTTTGCAGCAAAATAAATATTTTCATTTTCTATCCCTTCACAATTTTCTGCAATAGATATAAAACTCCATACAAAAGAAATATTATTTATTTTGTTACTTGATATATCTTCTTCCCAAATTCGATCTCCTCTTTCGTATTGTTCAATATAAATTTTATTTCCATTATTTAATTTATAAATACTTTGAACATTATCTAAATTAAATGGGAGTTTTTTGTCATTAGCAAAAATAATAGTTGGATAAATGATAAATATTAATAAATGAATCAAAAATTTCATATAAATCTTGTATTATGAATTTAAGACAAATTTATGTTAATAAAAAAAATAATACCCAAAAATAAGAGATTGCTAGAGAGCATTAATGCTTCTAGAGATGACATATTAAATCTTTATTATGCTTTAATGCTTTATAATTTATTAATGCATTTTGAAAACAAAATTTTTAAAAGACCAAATGATTTTATTAAATGGTCTCGTAGAGAACATAAAAAATTAATAAAATCTATTAAAAGCCCTTACAGCCAATTTAAACGTAATAATCAAATGAATGATTTTATCCTTTATACAACAGATGGAGTACAAGTTCCATTAAGGTATGTTTTAAAAGGTGCAAGACAAGGACAACAGGGAATAGATAATGTTAACAGTTATATACGAACACATATTAGTAATTTTGAATCTGATATAGTTTGGGATGTATTTGAAAAAATTGCTTGGGATTACCATATTTTAAAATAATAAAAAAGAATTAACAAAATAAGATAGGATTTTATAGGATAACTCGGATCATTCTCGGATCTAGGGAGATAAAATAAAAAAAATTTACTTATTCATCTTGTTCAATTATAAATATTAGCATAAACACTCATGAAATTCATTAATGCCCTCGTGGTGAAATTGGTAGACACAAAGGACTTAAAATCCTTGCCATTTATGGAGTGCCAGTTCGAGTCTGGCCGAGGGCACCACTAAGTAAATGATTAAACCTCATATAGTTTCAGATAAAAATAACCTCTCTTTAAAAATTAAAATATCTTTAGAGAGCAAAAATGATTTTTACTCATTATCAAAGAGTAATTTAATTATTGTTATTGGTGGTGATGGTTTCATGCTTTCAACTTTAAAAAAGTATAGAAATTATAAAAAACCATTTTATGGAATAAATTCAGGTAACTATGGGTTTTTGATGAATAAGTTTTCTAAAAATTTTTCAGTTAAAAATTTATCTAAGTGTCGACTTGTAACAATCTCACCTTTGGAAATGTCAGTTAAAACTAAAAATAACGCACTTAAGAAATCGATTGCTATTAATGAGGTTTCTATACTTAGACAAAGCAGACAAGCCGCTTCTTTACTAATTTTAAATGGTTCAAAAACTATTATTAAAAATTTAGTTTCCGATGGAGTTCTTGTATCTACCCCAGCAGGTAGTACAGCTTACAATTTGTCAGTTCATGGACCAATATTAAGTTTAGATTCTAAAAAATTATCTATATGTCCAATAAGTGCCTTTAGACCTAGAAGATGGAAAGGCAAAATAATTGGAGACAAATCCAAGATTGTAATCAAAAATACAAATTCAAAAAAAAGACCAATTAGTGCCGTGGCTGATAATTATGAAGTAAGAAATGCTAGACATATATCTATTAAAATTAATAAAAAAATTAAATTTAATTTATTATTTGACAGTAACCGAAGTTTGCAAAAAAAAATTAAAATAGAACAAATAAGAAGAGAAACTAACTAGTGGTGCCCCCGCACGGATTCGAACCGCGGACCTATTGATTACAAATCGAGAGTCTAAATTTAAAAAGATAAACACTATCAACGTTAATTGAAAGTTATTTCAATTCTGTACACACTATAGGCACAGTGGTATTGTTTATAAAAGGTTGAGTGCATAAATTATGGAAATGAGTGGATTAGAATATGTTGGCTCTTTAGCGATATTAATATTATTCTTTATCGTTCTATTCAAACTAGGAGAAGAATTTGGCAAAAATCCAGAACCTGATGTTCCTGAATTTGGATTCCCTCCCGCAAGTGAGAAAGAAAGAAAACGTCTACTTAAGTCATATAATAAATACAAAAAAAATAAGAAAAAAAAAAGAAAAGCAATTAAAAAAAAATCTAGCTGAATAAATGATAACATTTAAAAAAAAGTTTGATTTCCTTGCAACAGATAATGAGTTAGGTAGCTATATTAGATCAATGTTAGAGGTGGTTGAGGGAGATATTGATCCACAAATAGAGTTTGATGTTGAGAGTGATGATCAGCATCGTTATGTCATTGTCAATATTTTAGATAAGGTTTTGCATTAATGTCGGATGAATTCAAAAAAGAAATTAAGATTATTAACTCATATGGTGCTGTTTTAGAAAAATATGCTGGTTATGCAGTTATTAATGAAAAACATTTACCAAATAAAAAAAACGAAATTAAGAAAGCAATAAAGTTAATTATTGCTCAATCAATACTCGCAAATCAAAAATACGATCAATTGATTGCTGGATATATGCAATTAGGACAATTCCAGAAATATCAAAATGTTTCTAACGAAGATCTTTTAGATCCAGATCCAATAAAATATTTAAAAAAAAGTGAAAAGCATAAAAAAATGATAGATAAATCAAATAAAGAGTCAGACACTCTTTATTCAGAGATAAATCAATTAGCTGAAGTTATGACAGAAAAAGTTAAATCTAAATGAAAACTTTTGTGAAAACTTTTAGAGGCAAAATTTCATATAAAAAAATAGATAAATACGTTGATTTAGTTCGAAGAACTTTAGACCCAGATGATTATTTTGATTTAGAAATTCAATATGATGATGACTGGCAGTTTATCAAAATTCAAGTTTGGGATAGGGTATTGCATTAATGAAAAGAATACCTTTTTTAATCCTAGTATTTATGCTGACAACAGGATTTTTTAAATCTGCATTAGAAGAATGTGCAGACATTATTATTAGAGATGATTACAAATTTAATAAAAAAGAGGAAACCATAAGTGTTAAATTAACTCCTAAAGAAATTGAAGAACAAAAAAGATTAGCAAAAATTGAATATTCTAAATGTCTTAAATATAAAAAACCAATGGATGAACCTCTTGATATTAGATATACTATTTGTTCAAGAGCTGCCAAATTAACATCTGAAAGAGATTCCAAATTAAAAGAAATCAGAAAAATTTCACCGGAAGAAAATAACAAAAAGTATAAAAAATTTATATCTCAATCTCTTAAAAAAAAGATGAAAGACGTAGATTATGAAAAAACTTATTCATACTGTGTGTATTATAAAAAAACAAAACCTGAAATGTTTAAAGCTAAATACGATTAACGACTACTTGATTGATACACAATCTATACACACTCTATACACAATTAAAGCACACTATGAGCACAGTCAGAATAGAAATTTAACTTTTTAAAAATATTTAACGTTGATTTTATTAAGGAAGTGGTGCCCCCGCACGGATTCGAACCGCGGACCTATTGATTACAAATCAATTGCTCTACCAGCTGAGCTACAAGGGCACAAAATGTTTTGTATTACGATTTTGCAGATTATCAAGATAATTTTTTTTGTTGATTTATATGATGAAAAACAATAGCAGCACTATTTGAAATATTTAGGCTTTCAATTTCTTTGTTTATGCTAATTTTTACATTGAAATCTGTGTATTTAGCGGTGTGTTTTTTTAAACCAAAACCTTCTGATCCAAACAATAAAATATTATTTCCTTCCCATTTAATTTCTGTGAAATTTTTTTCACTATTGGCATCAAATCCATAAACCCAAAAATTCTTATCTCTTAGGAATTTTAAAGTAGTATTGATATTTGATACTTGGAAAATATTTAAATGTTCTAGACAACCACTTGCAGATTTATACATTAGTTTACTATTATTAGGAAAATGTCTTTCTTTTACAATTAATCCATCAATATTAAATGATGCGGCACTTCTAATTATTGATCCAATGTTTCTTGGATCAGTTACTTCATCCAAACAAACAAAAGTTAAATTATTTTTTTCTTTAATAAATTCTTTTATTTGTACTTGTTCTAAGTGCTCAATTTCAGCAACATATCCTTGATGAAGTATTCCATCATTATTACAATATTTGTCTAATTCTTTTTTTGTTTTAAAAAAAACCTTTGTATTTTTTAATAGATTTTTTTTTGGACTATTTCGGTGAATGCTTTTTTTACTTTCTTCTGTTAAATAGACTTTTAATACTTTTCTTTTATTATTTTTTAAAGCTTCGAAAACAGCATGCTTACCCACAATAAAGAAAGAAGAATTGTTCATATAATTAACAATTTTAAAGGTTTTTTAGCTATTTTTCATCTAATTCTCGTATTGCATTTGTACAATAAAAATATATAAAACGCATGTTGTTTAAAGCTTTATTGAACAAGGGGACGCTTCCCCTGCGATTTAGGAGGGGTACCAAAGCGGTCAAATGGGGCGGGCTGTAAACCCGTTGACTTCGGTCTTCGAAGGTTCGAATCCTTCCCCCTCCACCATTCAATAATTTTTTTACAGCAATATTGGAGTGGACTTGGGTGCTGCGGGTGTAGTTCAGTGGTAGAACACTAGCCTTCCAAGCTGGTTGCGTGAGTTCGATTCTCATCACCCGCTCCAAGAAGTATAAATATAAAATAAAAACGAGGTATAAAAAGTAATGTCGAAGGAAAAATTTGTAAGAAATAAACCGCATTGTAATATTGGTACAATCGGACACGTTGATCATGGTAAAACTACTTTAACAGCTGCAATCACAAAAGTTTTAGCTGAAACAGGAGGAGCTCAATTTACTGCTTATGATCAGATAGATAAAGCGCCTGAAGAAAAAGAAAGAGGAATAACAATCTCAACTGCACACGTAGAATACGAAACAGAGAAAAGGCATTATGCTCACGTAGATTGCCCAGGTCATGCCGACTATGTAAAAAATATGATTACAGGAGCAGCGCAAATGGATGGGGCAATACTTGTTGTTAATGCAGCTGATGGACCTATGCCTCAAACAAGAGAACATATATTACTAGCAAGACAAGTTGGTGTTCCAGCTATTGTGGTTTATTTAAATAAAGTTGATCAAGTTGATGATAAAGAAATGATTGATCTTGTAGAAGAAGAGATTAAGGATTTATTAACTTCATATAAATTTCCAGGGGACAAAACTCCAATTGTAAAAGGATCAGCTCTAGCGGCAGTAGAAGGTAAAGATGATGAAATTGGAAAAAATTCAATTATGGAATTAATGAAGGCAGTAGATGAATTTATACCTCAACCTGATAGACCAAAAGATAAAGATTTCTTGATGCCAGTTGAAGATGTATTTTCTATTTCTGGTAGAGGTACAGTTGTTACAGGTAGAGTAGAATCTGGAGTAATTAAAACTGGAGAAGAAATAGAAATAGTAGGAATAAGAGATACAAAAAAATCAGTTTGTACAGGAGTTGAAATGTTTAGAAAACTATTAGACTCAGGAGAAGCAGGCGATAATATTGGTGCTCTTTTAAGAGGTGTTGAAAGAACTGATGTTGAAAGAGGACAAGTTTTATGTAAACCAGGATCTATTACACCACATACTAAATTTGAAGCTCAAGCATATGTATTAAAAAAGGAAGAAGGCGGAAGACATACTCCATTCTTCACAAAATATAGACCTCAGTTCTATTTTAGAACTACTGATGTTACCGGAGAAGTAGAATTACCATCGGGAACTGAAATGGTTATGCCAGGTGACGATGCGAAGTTTACAGTAAAATTAATTACACCTATTGCAATGAATGAAAAACTTAATTTTGCAATTAGAGAAGGTGGTAGAACAGTAGGAGCTGGAGTAGTAACAAAAATTATAGAGTAAACTCCATAGGAGTGTAGCTCAATTGGTAGAGCGCCGGTCTCCAAAACCGGAGGTTGGGGGTTCGATTCCCTCCGCTCCTGCCAAACATTATATTAATTATGAAAAATCCATTAAAATTTATTCAAGATGTAAAACAAGAGGCTTTCAAGGTAACTTGGCCCACAGGAAAAGAGACAGTCCAAGGAGCTTTAATGGTTGTTGCAATGGCAATAATTGCATCTTTGTTTTTCTTATTACTAGACCAAGTTCTTAAATTTCTTTTAGAAATTATTCTTAAGGTGAGTTTTTAATGAAAAATTGGTATATTGTTCAATCTCACTCAAGCTTTGAAAATAAAGTTGCACAACTTATAAAAGAAGAAGCAGAAAAAGCTAAAATATCCGAAAAAATAGAAGAAATTGTTGTTCCTACCCACGATGTTACTGAAGTAAAAAGAGGTAAAAGAATTCAAAGAAAAAAAAAATATTTTCCTGGATATGTATTAATTAAAACAGAAATGGATAATAATATTTACCATATGATAAAGAACATAAAAAAGGTATCTGGCTTTTTGGGTTCAAAAGGAGCACCAAGTCCAGTTTCAGACAAAGAAGTAGAAAAAATATTAGGACAAATAAAAGATGGAGTGGCTCAGCCTAAGTCTGCTATAGAGTACAACATAGGAGAAAAAGTTCAAGTTATAGATGGACCTTTTGCTTCTTTTAGTGGAATGGTAGAAGATATTGATGAAGAAAAACTTAGATTAAAAGTTTCTGTATCTATATTTGGTCGTCCAACTCCAGTTGATTTAGAATATAACCAAGTTGAAAAGGCAAGTTAATGGCTAAAAAAGAAATAAGCGGATACGTAAAATTACAAATTAATGGTGGTCAAGCAAATCCTGCTCCACCAGTTGGTCCAGCCTTGGGTCAAAGAGGAATTAATATAATGGAATTTTGTAAAGCGTTTAATGAAAAAACAAAATCATTTGCTGGAAAACCAGTTCCTGTAATCATAACAGTTTATAAAGACAAAAAATTCGATTTTATAATTAAATCTCCTCCAGCATCACACTTTATCAAAGAGGCTGTTAAATTAAAAAGCGGTTCTAAAGAACCGGGAAGAAATATTGTTGGATCAATTTCAAAAAAACAATTAGAAGAAATTGCAAAAAAAAAGATGGAAGATCTAAACGCTAATGATTTAGAAGAAGCTGCAAAAATAATTGCAGGATCTGCTAGATCTATGGGTATAGAGGTAAAAGAATAATGAAATCAAAAAGATATAAAAAATTACCAGAGAACACTAAAGAATTATCACCTGAAACATTTGATAAAGTTTTATCTACAGTAAAATCAAATTGCACAACAAAGTTTGATGAATCTTTAGATTTAAGTTTTCAAATTAATAATAAACAAAAAAAAAATGAAATTAATATTAGAACAGTAATTAATTTACCGGGAGGAACAGGTAAAAAAGTTAAAATTGCTGTTGTATGCGAGGAAGCAAAAATTCAAGAGGCTAAAGAGGCGGGCGCTGAGGTTGTTGGTGGAGACGATCTTATCGAAAAAATTAAAGGTGGGGATTTGAATTTTGAAAAGTTAATTTGCACTTCTAGCATGATGATTAAACTTTCAAAACTTGGAAAAGTTTTAGGTCCAAAAGGTTTAATGCCGAATCCTAAACTTGGTACTGTAACAAATGATATTAAGAAAGCAGTTTCAGATGCAAAATCTGGACAAGTTGAAATAAGAAACGACAAAGATGGAAACATTGGATTAAGTATTGGTAAAAAATCATTTCAAGATGATTTGCTGCTAAAAAATTTTAATGCCGTTATTGATGCTTTAGAAAAAGAAAAAGCAAATATTACAATAAAAGGTGACTTGATCAAACAAACATTTATAACTTCAAGTATGGGAGTTTCTTATAAATTAAAACTACCAAAGGTTTTATAATTGTTATGATGAACAAAGATCAAAAAAAACAATATATTAACGATATGACAACTCAGTTTGATAAATCTGAAGCAGTTATAGTTACTCATTATCAAGGATTAACAGTTTCTCAATTAGATGATTTAAGAAAAAGAATGAGAGAGCATGGGATCATATTTAAAATTACCAAAAACAGAATTACTAAATTAGCTTTAGAAAAAACTAAGTGTAAAGAAATATCCAAATTATTCACAGGTCCGACAGCAGTAGCTTTGTCTGAAGATGCTATTACTTCAGCAAAAATACTAACAAAATTCTCCAAAGAAAATGAAAACTTAAAGATTCTTGGAGGAATCATGGGTAAAGATATTTTGGACGTTGCTGGTGTGCAAAATGTAGCAACTCTTCCAACTTTAGATGAAGCAAGAGCAAAAATTGTAGGAATATTGCGATCTCCAGCACAAAAAATCGCAAGTATTTTACTTGCACCGGCGTCAAAAATCGCTATTTTAGCGCTCGAAAAATCAAAAAAATAACCAGGAACAAAAATAAATTATTATGGCTGACTTAAATAAAATTATAGATGAGTTATCAAGTTTGACTGTTGTAGAAGCAGCTGAACTTTCAAAACAATTAGAGGAAAAATGGGGCGTATCAGCAGCAACAGCAGTTGCGGCAGCACCAGCAGCTGGAGCACCAGGTGCAGCACCAGCAGAAGAAAAAGATGAATTTACTATTATGTTAACAGCGGCAGGAGACAAAAAAATTAATGTTATAAAAGAAGTAAGAGCTGTCACAGCATTAGGATTAAAGGAAGCAAAAGATTTAGTTGAAGGAGCACCAAAAGAAGTTAAATCTGGTGTAAACAAAAAAGAAGCAGAAGAAATTAAAGCTAAACTTGAAGCAGCAGGCGCAAAAGTAGAACTTAAGTAATTAATTAGAAAGAATTTAATTGCTAATTAAAATATTAATTAGCAACAAGGTATAGATGCAATTATCTTTTACTGAGAAAAAAAATATTAGAAAAAGTTTTGGTAAACTTAAAGAGAGTTTATCGATACCAAATCTTATTGAAGTACAAAAAAACTCTTATAAGCAATTAACAGAGTACAGAAATGATATTGATCAACATCTTGTAAAAGGATTTGATAGAGTTTTTAAAAGCATTTTCCCTATAGAAGATCTAAATGATAAAGCAACATTAGAATATGTTTCATATAATTTGGAAAAACCAAAGTTTGATGTAGAGGAATGTATAACACGAGGCTTAACTTACTCAGCTGCACTTAAGTGTACTTTAAGATTGGTTGTTTATGAAATAGACCAGGAAAATAATACAAAGGACATATTATCTGCAAAGGAACAAGAAGTTTATATGGGTGAAGTACCCATGATGACTCATAGCGGAACTTTTATTACTAATGGAGTTCAAAGGGTCGTAGTAAATCAAATGCATAGAAGCCCAGGAGTTTTCTTTGATCATGATAAAGGCAAATCTCATGCTAGCGGAAAATTACTTTTTAATTGTCGAGTAATACCCAACCGTGGATCATGGCTTGATTTTGAGTTTGATGTAAAAGATTTTTTATATTTTAGAATAGATAGAAAAAAAAAAATATTAGTATCATCATTGCTTCTTGCTTTAGGCTATTCTAAAAATGATATTGTTAATGAATTTTATGAAAAAGAGACTTACGTTTTTGATGACAAAATATCCAAATGGAAAACAAAATTTGATCCGGAAAACTATAAAGTAAAAAATTTTTCAGAAGAAGTAATAGATTGTAAAACAAAAAAAGTTGTAATTAAGCTAGGTGAAAAAGTAAATTATTTAACTGCAAAAAAGCTAGCAAATGATGGATTAAAAGAAATTTACGTATCAAACGAATCTTTATACGGAAAATTTTTACATAAAAATATTAAAGATGGCGAAGATGAGTTTAAGATTGGAACAGAATTAAATGAAACTATTATTCAAACTTTAATAGACAAGAAAATTAAATCATTAGAACTTGCAAAAACAAATTCTATTAATAAAGGGCCTTATCTCTTACAAACAATACTAAATGATAAGAATGAAAATAAGAATGAAGCAATTACTGAAATTTACAAGGTTTTAAGACCTGGTGAACCACCAACTATTGAAATAGCAATTCAAATTTTTAATAATTTATTTTTTAGTTCTGATAGATATGATTTGTCAGATGTTGGTAGAGTTAAAATAAACTCAAGACTTAACTTAAACTGTTCAGATAAAATTACTATATTAAGAAATGATGATGTTTTTGCAATAATTCAAAAAATGTTAGATTTAAGAGATGGAAAAGATGAAATTGACGATATTGACCATCTTGGAAATAGAAGAGTTAGATCTGTAGGAGAATTAGTCGAAAATCAAGCACGTATCGGTGTGTATAGAATGGAAAGAGCGATAAAAGAAAAAATGACAACATTAGATGTTGAATCTGCAATGCCCCAAGATCTAATTAATGCTAAACCTCTAACAGTTTCTCTTAAAGATTTTTTTGCAACTTCTCAATTATCTCAATTTATGGATCAAACTAATCCTTTATCAGAAATAACTCACAAGAGAAGAGTATCAGCATTAGGACCAGGAGGATTAACTAGAGAGCGAGCTGGATTTGAAGTTAGAGACGTTCATCCTACGCATTACGGCAGAATATGTCCGATAGAAACACCAGAAGGACCAAATATTGGTTTAATAAATAGTTTATCAACGTATTCTAAAATAAATAAGTATGGATTTATTGAAAGCCCTTACAAGAAAGTTGATAACGGAATTGTACAAGATAAAATTGAATATCTATCTGCAATGGAAGAAACGAAATTTACAATTGCACAAGCTAATTCATTGCTAGATACAAATGGTAAATTTAAAGAACAACTTGTTTCTTGTAGACAAAATTTAAATTTCATACTTTCAAAACCAGATAATATAGATTATATCGATGTTTCTCCTAAGCAACTAGTTTCCGTTGCTGCATCTTTAATACCGTTTTTAGAAAATGATGATGCTAATAGAGCTTTAATGGGATCAAATATGATGAGGCAAGCAGTTCCATTGCTTAAGCCAGAAGCACCATTAGTTGGAACGGGTATCGAAAGTGATGTAGCATTAGATTCTGGAGTAACAATTGTAGCAAAAAGAAATGGTGTAGTTGATAAAATTGATGGAAAAAGAATAGTAATTAAAGTATCAAATGAAAAGGATTATTCTCAATCGGGTGTAGATATTTACAATCTTCAAAAATTTAAAAGATCTAACCAAAATACTTGTATTAATCAAAAACCATTAGTTAGAGTAGGAGACAAAGTAAACTCTGGAGACATAATTGCAGATGGCCCTTCAACAAAAATTGGAGAGTTAGCTTTAGGAAAAAATGTAACCGTAGCTTTCATGCCATGGCAAGGATACAATTTTGAAGACTCTATATTAATATCTGAAAGATGTGTGACAGACGATGTCTTTACATCTGTGCATATTGAAGAATATGAAATTATGGCAAGAGACACGAAATTAGGTGAGGAAGATATAACTAGAGATATACCAAATGTGAACGAAGAAGCTTTAAAAAATTTAGATGAATCAGGAATAGTATATATTGGAGCAGAGGTTAATCCTGGAGATATTTTGGTAGGAAAAGTAACACCAAAGGGTGACAGCGCTTCAGGTCCAGAAGAAAAATTATTAAGATCAATATTTGGAGAAAAAGCAATAGACGTTACAGATACTTCATTAAAAATGCCAAGTGGAAGTGGAGGAATTGTTGTAGACGTAAGAGTTTTTAATCGCCATGGAATAGATAAAGATGAAAGATCAATAACTATTGAAAGAGCTGAGATTGAAAGTGTTCAAGAGGATAAAAAGGTTGAAGAAGAAATTTTAGAGAGAAGTATCAAGCAAAGAGCCTCAACAATTCTATCAGGTACAAGTCTAAATAAAAATATCAAAGATATAGATAGTGGAACAAAACTAAATAATGAACATATAAATAAACTTTTGATATCTGAGTTATTTAAAATAGAAACTGGAGATGAGAAAAAAAATGAAGCTCTATCCCAATTAAAAGATCAGTACAACACTGCAAAAAAAGATATCCAAGACAGATTTGAGGACAAAGTTTTAAAAATAAAACAAGGTGATGACTTGCTTCCTAGCGTAATGAAAATGGTAAAAGTTTTTGTTGCAATAAAAAGAAGATTAAGACCAGGTGACAAAATGTCAGGAAGACATGGAAACAAAGGAGTCGTAAGTAAAATTGTACCAGTTGAAGATATGCCATATAGAGAAAACGGAAAACCAGTTGATATAGTTTTAAATCCTTTGGGCGTACCTAGTAGAATGAATGTTGGTCAAATTTTAGAAACTCATTTAGGATGGTCTTGCACTGAACTTGGAGAAAAATTAAATCAACTAGTCAATGAAAATCAAAAAAAGATTGAAAAAACAGAAAAAATTAAATCATTTTTAAAATCAGTTTATGGCGATCAAATTTTTGATGATAACATCGGAAAACTTTCAAATTCAGAGTTTAATGATTTATGTGAAAATATACAAAAAGGAGTTCCTATATCAACACCAGTTTTTGACGGCGCTAAAGAGCAAGATGTAACAAAAATGTTAAAATTGGCAAACTTACCAACATCAGGTCAAACTAATTTATGGGATGGAAGAACAGGTGAAAAATTTGATAGAACAGTAACTGTTGGAACAATTTATATGCTTAAACTTCATCATCTTGTAGAAGATAAAATACATGCAAGATCAACAGGGCCATATAGTCTGGTAACACAACAGCCTCTTGGTGGAAAAGCACAATTAGGAGGTCAAAGATTTGGAGAAATGGAAGTTTGGGCGTTAGAAGCCTATGGAGCCTCTTATACATTGCAAGAAATTTTAACAGTTAAGTCTGATGATGTAGCTGGAAGAGTAAAAGTTTATGAAACTATTGTAAAAGGCGAAGAAAATTTTGAATCAGGAATACCGGAGTCTTTCAACGTATTAGTTAAAGAAATAAAATCTTTAGCTTTAAATGTGGAGTTAAATTAAAAATGAGCAAAGAATTATCAGATTTATTTAAAAATTCAGAAATATCAGAGTCTCAAAATTTTAATAGTATTAAAATAACATTAGCTAGTCCTGAAAAAATTAAATCATGGACATATGGAGAAATAAAAAAACCTGAAACGATAAATTATAGAACCTTTAGACCTGAAAAAGATGGATTGTTTTGTGCTAGAATTTTTGGCCCAATTAAAGATTACGAGTGTTTATGTGGAAAATATAAAAGAATGAAATTTAGAGGAATAATCTGTGAAAAATGTGGAGTTGAGGTAACAAAATCTAACGTAAGAAGAGAAAGAATGGGTCATATTAATTTAGCGACGCCAGTAGCACATATATGGTTTCTTAAATCTTTACCCAGTAGAATTTCTTTAGTTGTAGATATGAAGCTTAAAGATGTTGAGAGAGTTTTGTATTTTGAAAATTTTATCGTAATTGAGCCAGGCTTAACAGGACTTAAGAAAAACCAACTTCTTGGAGAAGAAGAACTAATTAAATATCAAGATGAATATGGCGAAGAGTCGTTTACTGCAGGTATAGGCGCTGAAGCTATCCTAGAAATTTTAAAATCAATAAATTTAGAAGATGAAAGAAATTTACTTATTAAAACAATAAAAGAAACAAAGTCAAAAGTTTCCGAAGAGAGATCTGTAAAAAGATTAAAATTAATTGAGTCATTCATTAATACTGGAAATAAACCTGAATGGATGATTTTAACTACCATACCTGTGATACCTCCTGAGTTAAGACCACTAGTACCATTAGATGGTGGAAGATTTGCTACATCAGATTTAAATGATTTATACAGAAGAGTAATTAATCGGAATAATCGACTAAAAAGATTAATGGATCTCAAAGCACCTGATATTATTGTTAGAAATGAAAAAAGGATGTTGCAAGAATCTGTTGACGCACTATTTGATAATGGTCGAAGAGGAAGAGTAATAACTGGAACAGGAAAAAGACCTCTTAAATCACTTGCAGAAATGTTGAAAGGTAAACAAGGAAGGTTTAGACAAAACTTGCTAGGTAAAAGAGTTGATTACTCAGGAAGATCAGTAATTGTTGTTGGGCCTGATCTAAAATTACATGAATGTGGTTTACCAAAAAAAATGGCTTTGGAGTTATTTAAGCCATTTTTATATGCAAGATTAAATAAATTAGGATTAGCATCAACAATTAAACAAGCAAAAAAATTAGTAGAGAAAGAACGAAATGAAGTATGGGATGCTTTAGAATTAATAGTTAGAGAGCACCCAGTTATTTTAAACAGAGCACCAACATTACATAGACTAGGTGTTCAAGCATTTGAACCAAAATTAATTGAAGGTAATGCTATAGAACTGCATCCATTAACATGTGCAGCTTTCAATGCAGATTTTGATGGAGATCAAATGGCAGTGCATGTTCCATTGAGTCTAGAAGCTCAATTAGAAGCCAGAGTTTTAATGATGTCTACAAACAATATTTTAAGTCCATCAAATGGAAAACCTATTATTGTTCCTAGTCAGGATATGATTTTAGGTATTTACTATTTGTCTCAGCCACCTTATCAAACAGAAAAAGTAGATGGTTATTTTGTTAATACATCTGAAATTGAACATGCATTAGAGATTGGACAAATTAAAGTTCATTCAAGAATAGTTTCTAAGTTTGAAACTATAGATCAAAAAGGAAATACGAAGTTTGAAAAACACATAAGTACTGTCGGCCGTTTTCTTCTTGCGAATTTATTACCAAAAAATGTACACAATAAATTTTCCTTAGTTGATAGATTGCTGCCAAAGAAAATAGTATCAGAAGTCATAGATCATGTTTTCAGATTTTCAGGACAAAAAAGTACAGTTATTTTTTGTGATAAATTAAAAGATCTAGGTTTTAAACATGCTTTTAAAGCCGGAATTTCTTTTGGTAAAGATGATTTAGTTATACCTGACAACAAACAACAGTTAATCGATGAAACTAAAAAATTAATTTCTGACTATGAAAATCAATATACAGAAGGTTTAATTACAAGAGGTGAAAAATATAATAAAGTAATTGATGCATGGTCAAAATGTACTGATCGTGTTGCTTCAGAAATGATGAAAAGAATTTCAGCAACAGAAATGACAGATGATGGACTAAAAATTAATTCTGTTTTTATGATGGCTGATAGTGGGGCAAGAGGATCAGCGGCTCAAATGAAACAATTAGCTGGAATGAGAGGATTGATTGCCAAGCCATCAGGAGAAATTATTGAGTCTCCAATTACATCAAACTTCAAAGAAGGATTAACAGCCCTAGAATACTTTAATTCAACGCATGGAGCTAGAAAAGGTTTAGCTGATACAGCTTTAAAAACTGCAAGCTCAGGATATTTAACTAGAAGATTATGTGATGTTGCTCAAGATTTAACAATAACCAAACATAAATGCGATATGAAAAATTGTGGTTCAATAAAACTCAATGAAGTTCTTGAAGGCGGTAACATTATGGTAAGTTTATCAGAAAGAGCACTGGGAAGAGTCGCAGCAAAAGATGTAAAAAACCCACTTACAGGTGAAGTACTTGTAAAAAAAGAAGAAATGATCGATGAAGCCGCATGCGAAAAAATTGATTCTGCGGGAGTAAAAACTTTGAATGTTTATTCAGTGATGACATGTGGTTCTAAACAAGGAGTATGTGCTACTAGTTATGGGAGAGATTTATCAAGAGGAAAAATGGTGCATGTTGGAGAAGCAATAGGAATGATATCTGCACAATCAATTGGAGAGCCTGGAACGCAATTAACAATGAGAACATTCCACGTTGGAGGTACTGCATCAGTTAAACAAGAGTCTCAAATTGTATCTAACTCAGAAGGAAAAATTAAAATAACAAATACAAATTTATTAGAAGATTCAAAAAAGAATTTAATAGTTATGGGTAGAAATACAGAATTATCCATAGAAGATGACAATGAATTGCAAGTAGCTTCATATAAAATTCCATATGGTTCAAAATTATTTTTTGAAAATGGAGATAAAATTAAAAAAGGAATTAAAATTTGTGAATGGGATCCATACACAACACCTGTAATTGCTGAAAAGGACGGAATAGCTAATTATGTAGATTTAATAGATGGAGTTTCCTTAGCAGAAACAACCGATGATGCTACAGGAATTTCGACAAAAGCAGTTGTAGATTGGAAAACTCAATCAAAAAATACAGATTTAAAACCAAGAATAACATTAAGAGATGAAAAAGGGAAAATAATTAAAAAAGCTGATGATAACGAAGCTAGATATTATTTAGTGCCAGATTCAATTTTATCTGTCAAAGATGGTCAAAAAATATCAGCTGGTGACGTAATTGCCAGACTTCCCAAAGAGACAACTAAAACTAAGGATATTACAGGAGGATTACCTAGAGTTGCTGAATTATTCGAAGCAAGAAAAGCAAAAGATAGTGCGATCATTGCGGAGAATGATGGAAAAGTATTGTTTGGTAAAGAAGTTAGAGGTAAACAAAAAATTACAATTCAATCTGAAAATGGCGAAACTTCTAATTATTTAATCCCTAAAGGAAAACATATTAATTTTAATGAAGGTGAAAAAATTAAAAAAGGAGAATATTTATTAGATGGTCAACCTTTGCCACATGATATTTTAAGAATTTTGGGCATAGAAGAATTAACTGATTATTTTGTCAACCAAGTTCAAGATGTATACAGATTACAAGGAGTAATTATAAACGACAAACATATAGAAGTTATATTAAGACAAATGCTTAAAAAAATTGAAGTTAAAGAGTCTGGTGATAGTAGTTTATTACCTGGCGAAATAATAGATAGATTAAAATTTGATGAAATTAATGAAAAACTTAAATCTGAAAATAAAAAAGAAGCAATAGGTGAGAGGGTTTTGATGGGAATTACAAAAGCATCATTACAGACAGAATCGTTTATATCTGCAGCATCTTTTCAAGAAACAACTAGAGTGCTTACAGATGCAGCCATAAAAGGAAAAACAGACAAACTAATAGGACTGAAAGAAAATGTTATAGTCGGAAGACTGGTTCCAGCTGGAACAGGCTCAATAAAAAATTTGTGGAATAAAAAGGCTTCAGAGGACGATAAAAAATTCTTATCTGAGCAAGAAAAATTAGAACCTTCAGAACCTCAAATAAATCAATAATAATAACCTATAATTATAATTCTTTTAGTTTGACAAATGTAATTTCTATTGTAATTTGTCGATGTTTTTGGTTGGAATGTAGTGACTTGATCACTAAACGCTGCCACAAATAACCAGTCAGTTATTTCATCAAAAATTAATTAAAAAATTATTTATGCCAACTATTAACCAGTTGATAAGAAAAAGTAGAAACAGACCTATAGCAAGGAACAAGGTTCCTGCTCTACAAAAACAACCTCTTAAAAGAGGTGTTTGTGTAAAAGTTTATACGACTACCCCAAAGAAGCCAAATTCAGCATTAAGGAAAGTTGCTAGAGTTAGACTTTCGAATGGTTTTGAAGTTACAGCTTACATACCAGGTGAAGGTCATAATTTACAAGAACACTCAGTAGTATTAATTAGAGGCGGAAGAGTAAAAGATCTTCCTGGAGTTAGATATCATATTTTAAGAGGTAATTTAGATACGCAAGGTGTGGCGAATAGAAAAAAAAGAAGATCACTTTACGGAACTAAAAAAGGAAAATAAAATATGTCTAGAAAAAGAAGAGCACCTAAAAAAATACCTGTTATTGATCCTAAATATAAATCTGTAATTATACCAAAGTTAATAAATTCAATTATGTATGATGGAAAAAAAATTACAGCAGAAAAAATCGTTTATGATGCTATTGATAAAATTAAAACAAAATCAAAAGATGAACCAATAACAGTTTTTAATGATGCTATTAATAATGTTAGACCTACGGTAGAAGTAAGATCAAGAAGAGTAGGTGGAGCAACTTATCAAGTACCAGTTGAAGTTAAAGCAAAAAGATCTCAAGCGCTTGCGTTAAGATGGATTATAGACGCTTCAAGAAAAAGAAAAGATAAAAAAATGTCAGATAAACTTTTCAATGAAATTTATGATGCATATCAAAATAAAGGATCAGCAATTAAAAAAAAAGAAGACACACATAAAATGGCAGAGTCGAATAAAGCTTTTGCACATTTTAGATGGTAAAAATTATGAGTAGAACACATACTTTAGACAAATATAGAAATATTGGAATAATGGCTCACATAGACGCTGGAAAAACAACTACAACTGAAAGAATTTTGTATTACACAGGCAAAAGTCACAAAATAGGAGAGGTCCATGATGGAGCTGCTACAATGGATTGGATGGAACAAGAACAGGAAAGAGGAATAACTATTACATCTGCCGCAACTACTTGTTTTTGGAATGATCATAGAATTAATATTATTGATACACCGGGTCATGTTGATTTTACGATCGAAGTCGAAAGATCTCTAAAAGTTTTGGATGGTGCTGTTGCTGTTTTTGATGGTGTAGCAGGAGTTGAGCCGCAGTCAGAAACTGTTTGGAGACAAGCTGATAAATATAAAGTTCCTAGAATATGTTTTGTAAATAAACTTGATAGAACAGGAGCTGATTTTTTCAGATGCGTAGATATGATAAAAGAAAGATTAGGTGCAAAACCTCTTGTTATGCAAATACCAATAGGAATAGAGTCATCTCTCCAAGGAGTTGTCGATTTAGTAAAAATGAAAGCAATAATTTGGAAAAATGAAGATTTAGGCGCCGCTTGGGAAGAAAAAGATATCCCTGATGAATTAAAGGAAATTTGTAATAAATATCACCAAGAACTTGTCGAAACTGCCGTAGAGCAAGATGAAAAATTAATGGAATTATACTTAAATGGAGAAACAATAAACCATGACGATCTAATTAAATGTGTAAGAAAAGGATGTTTAAACTTTGATTTCGTTCCAGTTTTAACTGGATCAGCTTTTAAAAATAAAGGAGTTCAACCATTATTAGATGCTGTTGTAAATTATTTACCTAGCCCCAAAGATATTGGTTCTATAAAAGGAACTAAACCTGGGTCGGATGAAGAAATAGAAATGAAATTTGAAGACAATGCTCCTTTTTCTGCATTAGCTTTCAAAGTAGCCAATGACCCATTCGTTGGAAGTTTAACGTTTATAAGAATTTATTCAGGAACAGTAAAATCTGGAACCGGAATTTATAATACATCTAAAGATAAAGAAGAAAGAGTTGGTAGAATGTTGCTTATGCACGCAAATTCAAGAGAAGATATAAAAGAAGCAAATGCTGGCGATATAGTAGCTTTAGCGGGATTAAAAAATACAATAACAGGTCACACATTATCAGATAAAGATAATCCTGTTTTACTTGAACCAATGGAATTTCCTGATCCAGTAATTGAAATTGCCGTTGAACCTAAAACAAAAGCAGACCAAGAAAAGATGGGCGAAGCATTGGGAAGATTAGCAAAAGAAGATCCTTCATTTAGAGTGACTTCTGATGAAGAGTCTGGTCAAACAATTATTAAAGGTATGGGTGAACTTCATTTAGATATTATTGTTGATAGAATGAAAAGAGAATTTAAGGTTGAAGCTAATGTAGGAGCTCCTCAAGTAGCTTACAGAGAAACAATTCTTAGTCCTGCAGAGTTTGACTACACTCATAAGAAGCAAAGCGGAGGAGCAGGTCAATTTGCAAGAGTAAAATTATCAGTAGAACCTCTTGAGCCTGGAAAAGGAAGAGAAATTGAAAGTAAAATTAAAGGTGGAGCTATACCTAAAGAATTTATACCGGGTGTGGAAAAAGGAGTTGAAACTGTAGCTGATGGAGGAATATTAGCAGGATTTCCTTTAATTGACTACAAAGTTACTATAATAGATGGTTTACACCATGATGTTGACTCAAGTGTGCTAGCATTTGAACTTGCATCAAGACAATGTTTTAAAGAAGCTTGTACTAGAGGAACATTGAAACTACTTGAACCAATAATGAGAGTCGAAGTAGTTACCCCAGAGGATTACATGGGTGATGTGATTGGTGATTTAAACAGTAGAAGAGGACAAATTAATACTCAAGAACAGAGAGGTAATGCAACAGTTATCACAGCCATGGTTCCTCTTGCAAATATGTTTGGTTATATAAATAGTTTAAGATCAATGTCTCAGGGTAGAGCACAATACTCAATGTTTTTTGATCATTACGATAAAGTTCCACAAAATGTACAGGATGAAGTAACGAAAAAAACAGGTTAAATATGGAAAAACAAAATATTAGAATTAAACTCAGAGCATATGATAATAAGGTTCTTGATCAATCAACTGAAGAAATAGTTAATACAGTAAAACGCACAGGTGCAAACATCAAAGGACCAATCCCACTACCTACAAAAATAGAAAAGTATACCGTTCTAAGATCACCACATATTGATAAAAAAAGTAGAGAACAATTTGAAACAAGAACACATAAGAGATTAATTGATATAATAGAACCAACTCCAGCAACAGTCGAAGCACTTATGAAATTAGACTTAGCATCCGGAGTTGATGTGGAGATAAAAATATAATGTCAGAAATAGCATTAATAGGAAAGAAAATTGGCATGTCTAGGGAATTTTATAAAACAGGTCAGTCTGTACCAGTAACTGTAGTAAAAATGGAAACCGGGAGAATAATACAAGTAATTGATAAAACAAAAAGAGGTTATCAAGCCATACAAGTAGGATTTGGAAAAATTAAAAATTCAAAATTAAACAAACCAATGAAAGAATATTTTGCTAAAAAAAATACTGAGCCCAAAAAAATACTAAAAGAATTTAGGGTAGAAAACATTGATAATTACAAAGAAGGGAATGAATTAGGTATAGATATTTTTAAAGACGTAAAATTTGTTGATGTAAAATCAAAAACAATAGGGAAAGGTTTTGCTGGAGCAATGAAAAGACATAATTTTGGTGGATTAAGAGCATCTCATGGTGTTTCAGTTTCGCATAGAGCACACGGATCAACAGGTCAAAATCAAGACCCAGGTAAAGTATTTAAAGGAAAAAAAATGGCAGGGCATATGGGAAATAAAACAAGAACTATTCAAAATATTGAAATTATAAAAGCTGATTCAGATAATAATTTAATATATTTAAAAGGGTCAATACCAGGATCAAGAAACACTCAAGTATTAATTAAAAAAGCAGTAAAAAATTTAAGAAAACTAACAATGAACGAAAAAATAGAAATTATAGAAAAGCAAAAAAAAATACCAGATAAAAAGAAAAAATAAATGAAAATAGATAAAGTAAATTTAGAAGGCAAAAAAAACTCAATAGAAGTTTTGGATAAAATATTTGCTGCTAAAATAAATAAACAGTTAGTAAGCAATGTACTTTATAAAACAAATGCTAATTACAAAGGAAGAAAAGCAAAAACAAAACAGCAGAACGAAATAAAAGGTTCTACATCTAAAATATATGCTCAAAAAGGTACAGGAAACGCAAGACATGCTAGTAGAAAAGCCCCAATTTTTTGTAGGAGGTGGTGTCGCACATGGACCTAAGGGTGAGTCTAAATACAAAAAAAGAAGACTTAACAAAAATGAAAAAAGATTGAGTATTGCCTCAATTATTACTGAGAAAAACAAAAAAAATAATTTAATAATTTTTGATGATTTTGATAAGAAAATATTAAAAACTAAGGAAATATATCAAATTTTAATTAAATTTGACGCAACAAACTCAGTAATGATTGTAGATAAAAAAACTATGGATAATATTTACAAATCATCAAAAAATATTCCAAATATTAAAGTAACTGATATAAATCATTTTAGTGCTTTTGATTTAACAAAATACAAAAAAATTATTTTTACAGAAACTTCAGTAAAACAATTAGAAAAGAGATATTTATAATGAGTAAAATACACTTATATGACACAATATTATCTCCGATTGTAACCGAGAAGTCGACAAATATATCTGAGCAAAATAAAATTGTTTTTAAAGTTCCTACAAAGGCAAACAAAAAAAATCTTAAAAAAAATATAGAAAAAATTTTCAAGGTTAATGTAACAAAAGTTAATATAATTAATAAAAAAAATAGAGTTAAAATGACCAGAGGAAAAAAAATTAAAGTAAAAGGTTATAAAAAAGCAATAATAACATTAAAAAAAGGTCAAAATATAGATCTTACAACAGGAATTTAAAGAATGACTTTAAAAACATTTAAACCTTATACAAAAACAACAAGGGGGACTGTTTTATCTAGTAGAGAAGGCCTTTGGAAAGGTAAACCATATAAATCTTTAACTTCAGCTAACAATTCATCTAAAGGAAGAAATAATTATGGAAGAATTACATCTAGAAACCATGGAGGTGGCCACAAACATAAATATAGACATGTTGATTTTTATAGAAAAAAATTTGATTCACCGGCAGAAGTAGAAAGAATAGAATATGACCCAAATAGATCATGTCATATTATGCTTGTAAAATTTGATGATGGTAAAAAATTTTATTACTTGGCACCACAAGATATTAAAATTGGTGAAAAAGTACAAAATGGCCCAAATTCAGAAATAAAAATAGGAAATTGCCTCCCATTACAAGATATTCCGGTTGGTATAGATATTCATAATGTCGAAATAAACCCTGGTGGAGGCGGTAAAATTGCAAGATCTGCAGGCACTTCAGTTACAATTTCTGGTATAGATGGAAATTATTCAATAATAAAAATGACTTCTGGAGAAGTAAGAAAGATAGATTCAAAATCTTTAGCTACAATAGGTGTCCTATCAAATCCTGATCAAAAAAATATCAAAATTGGAAAAGCTGGTAGATCAAGATGGCTAGGAAGAAGACCTCATACCAGAGGTGTAGTTAAAAACCCTGTAGATCATCCACATGGTGGTGGTGAAGGTAAATCAGCTGGTGGAAGACACCCGGTTTCTCCAACAGGTCAATCAGCTAAAGGATTGAAAACTAGAGATAACAAAAGAACAGACAAATTTATAATAAGAAGAAGAAAAAAGAAAAGAGCATAGATAATGGCTAGATCAGTTTGGAAAGGACCCTTTGTTGAAGAAAGTTTAATAAAGAAGGTTGAAAAAATTAAAAATGATCCGAATAGAAAACCTATAAAGACATGGTCAAGAAAATCTACAATTATACCAGATTTTGTTGGTTTTAGTTTTTTGATTTATAATGGGAAAAAATTTATACCAATAACAATCTCAGAAGACATGGTAGGACATAAATTTGGTGAATTTGCTCCTACAAGACAATTTTTTGGACATACTCCAGCAGATAAAAAGGCAAAAGTTGAAGGTGGAGCTAAACCTGAGGTTAAAAAATAAAAAATGAAAGATAAAAATAAAAATACTAATGAAAAAATAGTTAGATCAGTAAATAAAAATGTAAGATCTAGTACTAGAAAACTTAAACCAATTTTGAAATCTATAGTTGGGAAAAAAGTTGATTTAGCAATTAGAGATCTGTCTTTTTCAGATAAGAGAATTTCTCAAGATGTGAAAAAAACAATTTCATCAGCTGTAGCTAATGCTGAAAATAATTATCAGTATGATATTGATAATTTAATAATCAAGGAAGCTTATTGTGGTAAACAAGTAGTTATGAAAAGATTTAGAGCAAGAGCAAAAGGAAGAGCAGCACCAATAATGAAACCTTATTCAAATGTAACTATAATTCTAACAGAAAAACTAAAACAAAAGGAAAGCCATGGGTCAAAAAGTTAATCCTGTAGGTTTAAGATTAGGAATTAATAGAGGTTGGGACTCTGTTTGGTATGCAAAGAAAAAAGATTTTGGTAACTACTTAATAGAAGATTACAAAATAAGGGAATTTATCAAAAAAAATGTAATAAATTCTGGTGTTTCAAAAGTTATGATCGAAAGAACAAGTAAAAAATGCTTTGTTACAATATATACATCCAGACCAGGTTTCGTTATTGGTAAAAAAGGAAGCGATATAGAAAAAATCAAAGGAAAACTATCTAACATTACTTCTAATGAAGTTGTTTTGAATATAAAAGAAGTAAAAAAGCCTGAAACTAATAGTTATTTAGTTGCTGAAAATATAGCTCAACAATTAGTTAAGAGAATTTCATATAGAAGAGCAATGAAAAGATCTATGCAGTCAGCCCTAAGATTGGGAGCAAAAGGTATAAAAGTATCTATAAGTGGAAGATTAGGCGGAAATGAAATTGCTAGAACAGAATGGTTGAGAGAAGGAAGTATTCCATCTCATACTCTCAGAGCAGATATAGATTATGCTGAAGCTGAAGCATTAACAACATATGGAATAATTGGAATTAAAGTTTGGATTTATAAAGGAGAGATTTTCACAAGAGAATTTAGCCAAGAAAGAAATAAAAAATAATTATGTTACAACCAACAAGATCAAAGTTTAGAAAAGCACACAAAGGAAGAATTCATGGCCATGCATCAAGATGCAATAGTATGAACTATGGTGCATATGGACTAAAAGCTATTCAACCAGAGAGAATAATTTCAAGACAAATTGAAGCTGCAAGGGTAGCATTAACAAGACATATGAAAAGACAGGGAAGAGTTTGGACAAGAATGTTTCCAAATATACCAGTTTCTAAAAAACCAACTGAAGTAAGAATGGGTAAAGGTAAAGGCTCACCAGAATTTTGGGCTTGTAGGGTTAAACCTGGAAGAATTTTATTTGAAGTTGACGGTGTATCTGAAGAAGTCGCAAAAGAAGCTTTGTATAAAGCATCTGCTAAATTGCCAATTAAATGTAAATTTATAAAGAGAATATAAAATGAAAAAAAAAGAATTATTAAAAATGAATAAAGAACAATCTTTAAAGGAGTTCGAAAAGTTAAAAAAAGATTTATTTAACATTAGATTTCAAAAAATAAATGGTCAAATTAAAAATCCAGCTAAAATAAATGAAACAAAACGTAATATAGCTAGATTAAAAACATTAATAGGAAGAAAAAATGCCTAAAAAAATATTAAATGGAATTGTCGTAAGTAACAAACCTGATAAAACTATAACTGTTTTAGTTGAGAGAAAATATCAACATCCTATTTTAAAAAAGGTAATAAAAGCTAAAAAAAAATATAATGCACATGATGAAAAAAATAAGTACAAAAATGGCGACAAAGTCTCAATAAGGGAATGTAAACCTTTTTCAAAACTTAAAAAATTTGAAGTAATAGGAGAAGTAAAATGATCCAAGTTCAAACCGAACTATATGTAGCAGATAATACTGGTGCAAAAAAAATTGAATGTATAAAAGTTTTGGGCGGTTCAAAAAGAAGATATGCAAGCATAGGTGATACTATAGTAGTTGCCATAAAAGAAGCTATACCCAAAGGAAAAGTTAAAAAGGGAACAGTTCATAAAGCTGTTGTTGTTAGAGTTAAAAAAGGAATTCATCGAAATGATGGCTCGAAAGTAAAATTTGATAATAATGCAGCAGTTTTAACTGATGATAAAGGCGAGCCTATTGGGACACGTATATTTGGCCCAGTAACTAGAGAACTTAGAAACAAAGGTCAAATGAAAATTATTTCTCTAGCACCGGAGGTATTATAAATGATTAAAAAAGGACTAAAGGTAAAAATTATTGCAGGAAAAGATAAGAATAAAGATGGTGAAGTAATTGAAATTGATAGGCCAAATAATAGAGCAAAAATAAAAGGTATAAACATGGTTAAAAAGCATGTGAAAACTACAAAAGAAAAAAAAGGTGGAATTATAAGTAAGGAAAATTTTATACATATATCAAATTTAGTAAATTTTGAAAAAAAGAAAGAAATTAAAAAATAATGGAACCAAGACTTAAAGAAATAATAAAAAAAGAAATACAACCGGTATTAAAAGAAAAATTTGGTTACAAAAACCTATATATGGGTCCTAAAATTTATAAAGTTATTTTAAATATGGGATTAGGACTTGATGGTAATGATTCAAAAATTCTTAAATCTTGCGAAGAAGATTTGGCAAAAATTGCAGGTCAAAAACCTGTTGTAACGAAGTTTAAAAAATCTATTGCAAATTTTAAAACAAGAAAAAATACAAATTCAGGTCTTAAAGTTACTCTTAGAAAAAACAAAATGTATGAATTCTTAGATAGATTAATAAATATTGCTTTACCTAGAATAAAAGATTTTAGAGGGTTAAATCCAAATAGTTTTGATAAATTTGGGAATTACACTTTTGGTATTAAAGAACATATTGTTTTTCCTGAAGTAAATTTTGATAAAGTTGAAAAAATAAGAGGTTTAGATATTACAATATCAATTAAAACACAAAACAAAGATCATAGTTATGAATTGTTAAAAAAAATAAATTTTCCATTTATAGAAAAAAGGAGTAACTAATGGCAAAACTAAGTGCAATAAATAAAAATAACAAAAGGATAAAACTTTCGAATAAATATTTTAAGAAAAGACAAAGTTTAAAAAAAATAATAATGAATAAAAAGTTAACTCTAGAAGAAAGATTTAAAGCACAACAAAAACTAGCTAAAATGCCTAGAAATTCAGCAAAAAACAGAATTATGAACAGATGTCAAATCACTGGTAGGCCTCATGGTGTATATAGAAAATTAAAAATATCTAGAATAGCTTTAAGACAATTAGGTCTAGAGGGAAAAATACCAGGTATGGTAAAATCAAGTTGGTAGAAAGGAAATTATGAGTTTAAGTGATCCGATAGGTGATATGTTAGCGAGAATTAAAAATTCTCAGATGCGAAATCATAAAAAAGTTGAACTACCTTCTTCGAAGTTCAAAATAAAACTAGCTGAAGTGCTAAAAAGTGAAGGTTACATTATAGATTATATGGTTACTGAAGATAAAAAACCAAATCTCAAAATTAATTTAAAATATAATTTAGGAAATCCCGTTATTAGTACAATAGAAAGGGTTTCTAAACCTGGAAGAAGAATTTTTTCTAGCGCTGAAAGTTTACCAAAAATTAATAATGGTCTAGGTATAGCAATTGTATCTACACCAAAAGGTGTAATGACTGATATAGATGCAAGAAAACAAAATTTGGGTGGCGAAATAATTTGTAAGGTATTTTAATGTCAAAAATAGGTAAAATAAATATAGTTATCCCTGATAAAGTAAAAGTACTTTTGAGTGGTAACACTGTAAATATCGAGGGTCCGTTGGGAAAAAAATCACTGAGTATTGACACAGATATATTTGATTTAAAAATTAATGAGGGTAAAAATGTTTCAATTAAACCCAAAAAAATTACTCAAAATGTAAAGAGAATATGGGGAATGAATAGAAGCCTTCTTAATAACGCAATAATTGGAGCCAGCAAAGGATACGAGAAAATTCTTGAATTATCTGGAGTTGGATTTAGGGCAGCTATTAAAGGCAAACAATTAAATCTTCAACTTGGATTCAGTCATGATGTTAATTTTGACATTCCTGAAGGTACTAAAATAGAAGTTGAAAAACAAACAACAATCAAAATTAAAGGTTTCGATAAACAACAAGTAGGCATGATAGCGTCTCAGATTAAAAGCATTAGACCGCCAGAACCTTACAAAGGAAAAGGAATTAAAGAACAAGGTCAATATATTTTAAGAAAAGAAGGAAAAAAGAAATAATGAAATTGTCAAAGTTAGAGAGAAAAAAATATAGAGTAAGAAATAAACTTAAAAACTCTTCAAGTAAAAATAGGTATAGATTGAGTGTATCTAGATCTTCAAAGAACATAAGTGCTCAAATTATTGATGATATTAAAAAGATTACTCTTGTTTCAGCAACATCATTGAAAAAAGAGATAAAAAACCAAAAAAAAAATAAATCTGAATTATCAACAATTGTTGCTGAAATGTTGGCTGTAAAAGCTAAAGAAAAAAAAATCACTAAAGTTTATTTTGATAGAGGTATTTATAAATATCATGGAAGAGTAAAAATATTTGCAGAAACATTAAGAAAAAATGGAATGGAATTTTAAATTATGGAAAAAAATAATACTGAGTATTTAGAAAAGTTAGTTCATATAAATAGGATTACAAAAGTCGTTAAAGGTGGAAGAAGATTTGGATTCTCAGCCCTTGTTGTAGTCGGCAATCAGAACGGCAAAATTGGTATAGCACACGCTAAAGCTAAACAGGTTCCTGATGCAATAAAAAAAGCTAATGAACTAGCTAGAAGAAATATGAAACAAATACCTCTAAGAGAAGGTAGAACAATACATCATGACATTTATGGTAAAGATGGTGCGGGAAAAATTAAATTAAGATCAGCACCTAAGGGAACTGGAATTATAGCTGGAGGTCCTGTACGTTCAGTTTGTGAAGTCCTAGGAATAAAAGATATTGTTGCTAAATCATTAGGAACAGCTAATCCACATAATGTTATAAGAGCATGTATGAAAGCACTATCAAAACAGAATTCACCAAAAAATATTTCAAATTTAAGAAATAAGAAAATTTCAGAAATAGTTGAGAAAAGAGGATAATGATAACTTTAAATACTACTACACAAGTTAAAAAAAAAAAAATTAGAGTAGGTAGGGGAATAGGATCTGGAAAAGGAAAAACCTCTGGTAGAGGAATTAAGGGTCAAAAATCTAGATCAGGTGTTGCAATTAAGAGTTTTGAAGGCGGACAAATGCCTTTGTATAGAAGATTACCAAAAAGAGGATTTAACCCAATTAGAAAGGAAAAAATAGCAAAAATAAATGTAGATAAAATACAATATCTTTTAGAAAAAAAAATATTAAAAGAAAATGAAAAGATAAGTTTAGAAAATTTAAAAAATAAAAAAATATTAAACAAATCCTATAAAAAAATAAAAGTTTTAGGCTCTGGAAATATTAACTTTAAATTAGATATAGAAGCTGATTTTATTTCAAAATCTGCCAAGGAAAAAATCGAAAAAGTTGGTGGAACAATATTAATTAGAAAAGTTTAATTAATGAGTCAATTGTCTCAAACTAATGATCTAAAGAATCGAATCATATTTACTATTTTTATATTATCAATTTATAGACTTGGAACATTTGTTCCGTTACCTGGAATAGATCCAGAACAATTACAAATAATGATGGAGGGTAATCAAAAAGGATTATTGGGAATGTTCAATGTTTTTGCGGGTGGAGCGGTTAGTAGAATGGCAATTTTTGCTTTAGGAATTATGCCCTATATTTCATCATCAATTATTGTTCAGCTATTAACTGGTGTTTCTGAATATTTTAAGAATTTAAAAGCACAAGGTGAGGCTGGAAGACAAAAAATTACACAAATTACAAGATATGGTACAGTTCTACTTGCTATAATTCAAGGCTATGGATTATCTGTAGGATTAGAGTCATCTGCTAATTTAGTAATAAATCCTGGAATTTTTTTTAAAGTCTCAACAATAACAACAATAGTAGCAGGGACAATTTTTTTAATGTGGTTAGGTGAACAAATCACCCAAAGAGGAATAGGAAATGGAATTTCATTAATAATCTTTTCAGGAATTGTTGCTGAAATACCTAGAGCTCTAGTCACCACTTTTGAATTAGGTAGAACTGGAGCTATATCAACTTTAATGATTATAGGAATTTTTATTATATTAGTTTTAACTATATTATTTATAGTGTTTATGGAAAGAGCTCTAAGAAAAATATTAATTAATTATCCTAAAAGACAAATGGGTAATAAAATGTATGGTGGAGACTCATCTCATTTACCCTTAAAAATTAATTCTGCAGGAGTAATTCCAGCAATATTTGCTTCAGCACTTCTGCTTTTACCTGTGACCTTTTCTAACTTTAACGTTTCTCAAAATGAGACATTTTTGAATATAACTTCTTTTTTTTCTCAAGGTCAGCCTTTATATATGTTGCTTTATGCATCGGGAATAATTTTTTTTACTTTCTTTTATACCTCAATAACATTTAATCCAAATGAAACTGCTGAAAATTTAAGAAAATACGGTGGATTTATACCAGGTATAAGACCCGGTGAAAGTACAGCTTTATATATAGATACAATTTTAACAAGATTAACAACTATGGGTGCACTTTACTTAACCTTAGTTTGTCTAATGCCTGAGTTCTTAATTGCAAATTATCCTATACCATTCTATTTAGGAGGAACTTCAATATTGATAGTTGTTGTTGTAGCCATAGACACTGTAACACAAGTACAAACTAGATTAATGAGTTCACAATATGAACAATTAATTAAAAAAACAAAATTTGGAAGATAACAAATAAGTGAATGTAATAATTTTTGGTCCTCCAGGAGCAGGCAAAGGCACACAATCCCAAAATATTGTAAAAAAATTTAAACTGTTTCAAATTTCGACAGGTGACCTTCTCAGGTCTGAGATTCAAAACAAAACTTCAATTGGTAAAGAAATTGAAGATATTATTTCTAAGGGCGACTTTGCAACTGATGATATAGTTAATAAACTTATAAAAAATGTTATATTTGATCCTCAAAAAAAAAATAAATTAATATTTGATGGATATCCTAGATCATTAAGTCAGGCTAAAAATTTAGATTTATTAATGGAAAAATCTAAGCAAAAAATAGACTATATTTTTTTTCTCAATGTAAATAAAGATATAATAATAAGAAGAATAGAGAAAAGAAAAATTTTAGAGAAAAGATCTGATGATGACCTAAATATTATTCTTAAAAGATACGATACTTACATGGACAAGACTAGACCTGTCTTAGATTTCTATTCTAAAAATCCAAATTTTTACGAAATTGATGGTGGTGAAGAAATATCAATAATTTCAAGCAAAATTGAGCAAATTCTATCGGTTTAAGACATTGACTTTAAAACAACTTCTTATATAAAAGGCTAAAATTTTATCACAATATTATGGCTCGTATCGCAGGTGTAAATATTCCGCAGAACAAACTAGTAAAAGTAGGACTTACCTATATTTATGGCATTGGAAACAAATTTTCAAATGAAATTTGCAAAGCACTAGAAATACCAAAATCTAAGAGAGTTAATGAATTAACTGATGATCAGATATTAAAAATAAGAGAGTTTATAGATCAAAAATTTACTGTCGAAGGAGATTTAAGAAGAGAAAACTCATTAAGCATAAAAAGATTAATAGATCTGGCATCTTATAGAGGATCAAGACATAGAAAAAAACTTCCAGTTAGAGGACAAAGAACTAGATGTAATGCTAGAACAAGAAAAGGTAAAGCTATCGCTATAGCTGGAAAAAAATTAACTCCATTAAAAAAATAAATGAGTAAAGAAAAAACTGAAAATAAAGAACAAACTAAAGAGATTAAACAGAAAGCTAAAAAAAGCTCATATTCAAAAAAAAAAAAAACAAAAAAAAATATAACTAATGGTATAGCCTATGTTCAATCGACATTTAATAATACGATTGTTTCAATTGCAGACACTGAGGGAAATGTTATTTCTTGGGCCTCAGCAGGACAAAAAGGTTTTAAAGGGTCAAGAAAATCGACTCCATATGCAGCACAAGTTGCTGCTGATTCCGCTGCAGCTAAAGCACTAGAGTTTGGTATGAAAATTTTATCAGTTGAAGTTAAAGGTCCTGGGTCAGGTAGAGAAACTGCATTAAGAGCTTTACAATCAAGAGGATTTAAAATTATTTCAATTAAAGACACAACCCCAATGCCACACAATGGTACAAGACCGCCAAAAAAAAGGAGAGTATAAATGGAAACTGCAGAGGTAAATCCAAAAAATTGGAAATCATTAATAAAACCAGCAAAACTTGATGTTCAATTAAGTGATGATAAATCACACGCAAAAATTATTGCTGAGCCTTTAGAAAAGGGTTATGGTTTAACTTTAGGCAATTCACTAAGAAGAATTTTGCTGTCTTCCATAAGAGGAACAGCAGTAACATCCATACAAATAGATGGTGTGTTGCATGAATTTACATCAATCAAGGGTGTAAGAGAAGACGTTACAGATATTGTATTAAATGTAAAAGAATTAGCTTTAAAAAGTAATTCTGAAGGTGATAAGAGATTAATATTGGATGCCAAGGGACCTGGAGAAATCAAAGCTTCTAATATTTTGCCAGTAACTGATATAGAAATATTAAATCCAGATTTAGTAATTTGTAATTTAGATGAAAATACAAATTTTCATATGGAAATGACTGTAGGTAGTGGAAAGGGATATATTTCAGCAGAAATGAACAAACCAGAAGAACCACCTTTGGGGTTAATACCAATTGATTCTCTATTCAGCCCAGTTAAAAAAGTTTCTTATTCTGTAAGCACAGCTAGAGAAGGAAAAGCTTTAGACTACGATAAATTAACAATGGAAGTGCAAACAAATGGATCAATTTCAGCTGAGGATGCAGTAGCATATTCAGCAAGAATATTTCAAGATCAACTAGGTATGTTTGTTAATTTTGATGAACCTCAAGAAGTAATTGTTAGAGAACAACCAAATGAGCCAGAGTTTAATAAAAATTTACTTAGAAAAGTTGATGAATTAGAACTTTCTGTAAGATCAATGAATTGTTTGAAAAATGATAACATAATTTATATAGGTGATTTAGTTCAAAAATCAGAAGGAGAAATGCTTAGAACCCCAAATTTTGGAAGAAAGTCATTAAATGAAATAAAAGAAGTTTTGACAGGAATGTCTCTTTATTTGGGTATGGAGATACCAAATTGGCCACCTGAAAATATTGCGGAATTATCTAAAAAACTTGAAGAAGCTATATAATGAGACACAAAATGGGCTACAAAAAGCTCAACAGAACATCTGAACACAGGAAAGCATTAATAAAGAATATGCTAAATTCATTAATTAAGTACGAGCAGATAACAACAACATTACCAAAAGCAAAAGTTTTAAGACCACAAGCCGAAAAAATAATTACTCTTGGTAAAAAAAATAGTTTACAGAATACAAGAACTTTAATCTCTAAATTACAAGATATTAAATCGACAAATAAAGTAAAAAAAACATTATCTAAAAGATACGAAAATAGAAAAGGTGGCTATACGAGAATAATAAAAGCTGGTTTTAGATATGGAGATAACGCTCCCATGGCAGTTATTGAATTTGTGGATAGAGATGTTGAGGCAAAAAAAATTGATAGAAAGAAAAAAGATCCAAAAAAAGAAGATCCAAAATTAGCTACAGCCTAAAATATAACAAATGAAAAAGTTGATTCACGTTGAAAAGACGTACAACATGATGCGTATTGATAGATTTTTGAGAAATCACTTTGGCCAATTACCTCAAAGTTTAATTGAAAAAAATTTAAGAAACGGGAAAATTAAAATAAACAAAAAAAAAATTAAAAGTTCAACGAAAGTTAAAATTAACGATGTAGTTGAAATTTTTAATTTTGAAATTAAACAAGATTTTTATAAAGATAAAAAAAAATTTATACCTAGTAACGAAGTTATTAAAGAAAATGAAAATTTAATAATTGAAGATAATAATGATTTTGTTGTAATAAACAAAAAATCCGGCATATCAGTTCAGGGAGGAACAAAATCAAGAAAAAATCTTATAGATATTTTTTCAAAAAGCGAAATTTTTAAAGAATCAAAACCTTTTTCAGTGCATAGATTAGACAAGGAAACTTCTGGAGTATTTATTATAGCAAAAAACAGAGAAACAGCCCAACTTCTTACTTCACTATTCAGAATTAGAAAAATTTATAAAACTTATCTGGCTATTTGTAATGGTGAAATCAATATAAAAGAAAAAGGTTTTATAAAAGATGATTTACAAAGGTTTGAAAATAAAAGAAAATTAATAGAAAAAGCTGAAACAAAATATGAAGTACTTGATAAAAATAACAATGCAACATTTATAAAACTTAATCCAATTACTGGAAGAAAACATCAATTAAGAAAGCAATTGTTTAATATTGGTAACTCAATAATTGGCGATAAAAAATATAATTCGATTACAAACTATAAATTTAGTAATAAAAATTTAATGCTTCATTCATATGAAATTAAATTCATAATTAATAATAAAAAATATACATTTAGAGCAACTCCTCCTGATTACTTTAGGAAAATGTTAGAGACAAAAAGACTTAATTTTTAAAATTTAACAAGAAGTTTTTAATTAAATTTTTTTTTAAATTTTTATACTTTTGTTTCTTGATCATAGTTAAGTTAATAATTCCTTTATCTTTGATTCCACATGGTAGTATTTTTTTATATGCATCTAAGTTATTAGATACATTTAGTGAAAAACCATGATAGGCAATCCATTTTTTTACTTTAATTCCTATAGCTGCAATTTTATTAATTTGGCCTGATTTATTTTTATGCCATATTCCTATGTTTTTTTTGTCCGCAAAACTTTCAATATTATATTCTTTTAAAGTTTTGATTATTGTATTTTCAATCCCCGAAATAAGCTTTCTAACATTTTTATCTCGTTTATTTAAATCAATAACAAAATAAAATATTAATTGACCTGGGCCATGATAAGTAATTTTCCCACCTCTATTAGTTTTGATACAGTTTATAGATTTATCTAAAATTTCATTTTCATTATAACTAGTCCCTGCCGTAAATACCTCTTCATGTTCTAATATCCATATTAATTCGTTTTTTTGATTGAGCTTTATTTGTTCTAATCTTTTCTCTAGTTTATCAATTGCTGATTTATATTTTATTGGTTTTACTGACTTTTTTATCTCAATTGTCATTATAAATTTGTAATATTTTTATTTTGCATTAATAGTGCCAACTAAATTATAGGCAAATTTTATGACTTTAATAAAAAAAATTAAAGACAAAAAAGTAAACTTCGAGTTTAATAAGGAATTTATCAAAGTTGTAACTGATAAAATAGCTCTAAATGATGCTGAGTTCTTAAGCAACTCCTTTAAAGAAATGCATCCAGCTGACGCTGCTGATATAATTGAGCATTTAAGTCAAAATGATAGAGAGAACCTTATTAAATTAAATAATTTCAAAGTAGATCCGGAAGTGTTTGTTGAATTGAATGAATCAATTCAATCTGAAATGATAACTTATCTCTCATCAGATTCAATTGTTAATATATTGAAAAATTTAGAATCTGATGATGCAATCAAAATATTAGAAAATGTTGATGAAAAAGATAAAAATACAATACTTGGGTCTTTACCACCAAAAGATCGATTTGCTCTACTAGAAAGTTTAAGTTACCCAGAAGACTCAGCAGCGAGAATTATGCAGCGTGAATTTACTGCCATTCCAAGTAATTGGTCTGTAGGTCAAACTATTGATTATCTAAGGGAAAATAAGGAACTACCAGAGGAGTTTTTAGAAATATTCATAGTAGATCAAGAGTTTAAACCTATAGGAACTGTTCCTTCATCAAAAGTTTTAAGAACATCAAGAGATACAAAAATGATGTCTATAATGTCTGAATCGCAACTTTTAATTCCAGTCGATATGGATAAAGAAGAAGTGGGTAATTTATTTGAAAATTACAATCTTAGTTCAGCAGCGGTGATAGATAAAACGAACAAATTAGTTGGTATGATTACATATGACGATATTTTGACTGTATTAAAAGAAGAAGCTGAAGAAGATACGTTAAGGCTAGCTGGTGTTGGTGATGAAGAAATAACCGATGGAGTAATTACAAAAACAAAAAGAAGATTTAATTGGCTGTTATTAAATTTGTTTACAGCGTTTCTGGCCACTTACTGTATAAGTTTATTTGGAGCTACAATTGAACAAATGGTTATCTTGGCATTCCTAATGCCTATAGTTGCTTCAATGGGTGGAAATGCAGGTATGCAAACATTAGCTGTTACAGTTAGATCTCTTGCAACTCAAGATCTAACAAAAAACAATTTTACAAATAATATATTTAAAGAATTTAACATAGGTGTTTTAAATGGAATAATTTTTGCAATTATTAGTTCTTTTGTAGTTCAGATATGGTTTAACGATCTTCAACTTTCATTAGTAATTTCAATATCAATGATTCTAACAATGGTAGTAGCTGGTTTATTTGGTATATTGGTGCCTGTTACACTTAAAAAAATGAATATTGATCCAGCAATTTCATCTAGTGTTTTTGTAACAACGATAACCGATGTAATAGGTTTTGTATCTTTCTTAGGTGTTGGAGCCTATTTTTTTTAACTAAAAATTATCAATCAGCCTTACTTTATCTATAGTGTAAGCTATAAATAATCTATAATTTTGTTTAAATTCGTTTAATTTTAAATTTTTTTCATCTCTAAATTCAAGATAATCTATCTTAATTTTATAATTCATTTCAATTTTAGTTATGATTTTAGATAGATTAATTTGTTTTTTGTAATTTTTAAAAACTAAATCTTTTTTCAACTTTAAAAGTTTCAAATTAATATTTGATATTTTTTTTATAGATTTGTAATTTAATAGTTTGTTTCTAGTGGATAAAGCTATTTTATTTTTATCTCTTATAGTAGGGCAATTAACAATTTTTATTTTATATTTTTTTCCCAATATTTTTTTAATCAAAAAAAGTTGTTGAAAATCTTTTTCACCCATAAAAACATGTTTAGATTTAATTAAAGATAATAATCTATTCATAACATCTAAAACTCCTTCAAAATGACCTTTTCTAAATTTTGCACATAAGATTTTCTCAGATTTTTTAAGAACAAATTTTTCCTTTTTTTCTTTGTATAATTCCTTAACTTCAGGTAGAAATAAATAATTAACTTTGAGTTTTTTTAAGATACTAATATCTTTTTTAATATTTCGTGGGTAATTGTTAAAATCTTTTTTTTTATTAAATTGGGTTGGATTAACAAAAATACTTACAATAGTCTCAGCTTTCATTTTTTTTGAATTTTTTATTAAAGAAATATGACCTTTATGAATACCGCCCATTGTTGGGACAAAACCAATATTTTTATAATTTTTTATTGCCTTATTTAGCTCAAAAATATTTTTAATAATTTTCATTTTAAATAAATATGATTATAAGTAAAACATCTAAATGATTAAACAAGCTATAATTCCCCTTGCTGGACTAGGAACAAGATTACTGCCTCTATCAAGTGTTTTTGCAAAAGAACTTCTGCCAATTAATGGAAAACCAGGAATTGAATATATTTTAGATGAATGCATTGATGCTGGTATTAAAGATATTATTTTTATTATTTCAAAAAAAAAGGAGATAATCAGAAAATATTTTTATAATGATAAATTGTATAAATCTATAATAAAAAAAAAAAAGGATCCAAGAATAATTAAAGAATATAAAAAAATTTTATTTTACAAAAAAAGAATTAAATTTGTATATCAAAATAAACCATTAGGAACAGGGAATGCAGTTTTTAAGACAAAGAAATTTATTAAAAATAAATTTTTTCTAATGCTATTTCCTGATGATTTAATTATGAAAAAAAATTGTTCCAAGGAAATGATGAAGGTCCATAAAAAATATAAAGGATCTGTTATGGCTAGTATGAAAGTTAAAAAAAATAATGTTGATAGATGGGGTATTTATTCTATTTCCAAAAACTTAGATAAGAATAACTTTAAAATTTTAGATGTAATCGAAAAACCAAACCCTAAATATTCACCATCCAATAATGCAGTTATTGGAAGATATATTCTAAATAGAGATATTTTTAAATACTTAAAAAATCAAAAAAAAGGAAAAGGAGGAGAAATACATATTACTGATGCAATAAGAAAAATGATTACAAAAAATAATTCATTTATTGGTCATAAATTTTCTGGAAAATATTTAGACTGTGGAACGATGAGTGGTTACATTAACTCAGGTATTAAAATTTCAAAATTATGAAAATTTGTATTATAGGAACAGGTTATGTTGGCCTGGTAAGCGGCACTTGCTTTTCCGATATGGGAAATAAAGTAATTTGTGTGGATACAGATATAAATAAAATCAACAAACTTAATAGTGGTACTGTCCCTATCTATGAACCTGGACTCGAAGAACTTGTATTAAAAAATAAAAAAAACGACAGACTTTTTTTCTCAACAGATATAAATGGTTCAATTAAGAAATCTGATATAGTTTTTATTTGTGTTGGAACACCTACAAAAAATAATAAAGCAGATTTAAAATATGTTTTTAAAGCTGTTTACAGTATTTCTAAAAATTTGAATAAATATAAAATTATAGTAACTAAATCTACAGTTCCTGTAAGAACAGGTGACAAAATTGAAAAAATATTAAATTCAAAAAAAAATAAAAATAAGTTTTGTGTTTTATCAAATCCTGAGTTTTTAAGAGAAGGTGAGGCTATAAGAGATTTTTTTTATCCTGATAGGGTTGTTATCGGAACCAAAAGCAAAAAAGCAAACAATATTATGAAGAATTTGTACATGCCGATAATAAAAAAAAAAAATAGATATTTTCAAACCTCCAGAAGAGCAGCAGAACTAATTAAGTATGCTTCTAACGCATTTTTAGCGACAAAAATTTCATATATCAACGAGATAGCAAATTTGTGTGAAAAATTGGACATTGATATTAAGGAAGTTTCTAGTGGTATTGGTTTAGACCAAAGAATAGGAGGAAGGTTTTTGCGTGCAGGCCCAGGTTATGGTGGTTCGTGTTTTCCAAAAGATACTAGAGCTTTAGTAACCACAGCAAATAGATCTAATACTGATTTATCAATAGTTAAATCTGTTATTAAGTCAAATAACAATAGAAACAAAATGTTAACCTCAAAAATTAAAAAAATTATGAATTATAATCTAAAAAATAAAATAATTACCTTTTTAGGAGTCACTTTTAAAGCTGGCACTGATGATATGAGAGAGTCACCATCTTTAAAAATTATTCCACAATTAATCAAAAAAGGATCATTAATTAAATATTATGAACCAACAGGTTCTAAAAAAGAATTTAATAAATTAAAACATTTAAAATATTGTACAAATTTAAGAGAAGCCTGCAAAAATTCTGATCTTGTAATAATTCATACTGAATGGAATGAGTTCAAACAATTAAATTTTAAAACTTTAGTAAGAAAAAATAATTTTAAAATTTACGACATGAGAAATTTATATTCACCTGAGAAAATGAAAAAAAATAAATTAAATTATTATTGTATTGGAAGGTAATTAGTTTAATTCAAATATTGCATCCACTTCAACAGCTACACCTAGTGGAAGACTATTTGTGCTAACGGCCGCTCTAGTATGCATACCATTTTCACCAAAAATTGAAGCAATTAAATCAGAAGCGCCATTTATAACTTTAGGTTGTTCAATAAAATCTTCAGTAGAATTAACAAATCCTGTCAATTTTACACATGATTTGATTTTAGATAAGTCATTTCCGCAAGCTTTTTTAACTTGTGCCACTATACTTAATGCGCATCTTCTTGCTGCCTTATATCCTCCCTCCGTATTCAAATCTTTACCAAGTTTTCCTTTTATTAAATTTCCATTTTCATCTATTGAAATTTGTCCAGATATAAATAATATTTTATTAGAGATTTTAGCAGCTACATAGGATCCAACAGGATCTGCTGCTTTAGGTAGGTCGATATTTAGTTCACTAATTTTTTGATCAAAATTCATTTTACTTTTTTTTCCTTGATTTTTTACTTTTATCGTATTCCTTTCTTTTCTCAATCAATATTAAAGCCTCTTCCATTGTTAATTCAGTTGGATCTTTTTCCTCAGGAATAGTAGCGTTTAACGATTTATATTTAATATATGGACCATATTGACCTTTCATAATTCTAACTGGTTTTTTATCTTCAGGATGTTCCCCGAGATCTTTTATTATTGATGACGAAATTCTACCTGGCTTAGCTTCAGCAATTAAAGTAATTGCTCTATTTAAACCTATTGAAAATATTTCCTCGACATTTTCAATTCTTGCTGATTTATTTTCACACTTTAAATATGGTCCAAACCTTCCAACATTTAATGTTATATCTTTATCATTAGCAGGATTTTTGCCTAAACTTAATGGCAATGAGCATAAGAATTGAGCTTTTTTTAAATCAATAGTATCAATTTCTAATCCTTTTGGAATTGAAACATTTTTAATATTATCATCTTTCTTTTTAGTTTTCTTTTTTTTCTTTGGCTTTTCAACAATTTCAATATTTTTTGACTCGTATTGTAAGTATGGTCCAAATCTTCCATTCTTTAAAAAAATATCTTCATCATTAATGCTTTTTCCAATTAATTTAGGTTCTGCTAAATTTAATTGTTGAGCAGCTTTTGCTTTTGAAAGAGGTCTTGTAAATTTACATTCAGGATAATTTGAACACCCTATAAATGCACCACCACGAAAACTATTTTTTAGACTTAACTCACCGTTACTGCAAATTAAACATTTTCTATTAACTTTACCTTCTTTATCAATTTCAAAAATCAACGATCCTAGACTTTCATTTAAAAGATCAAGAACCTCTCTAGTTCTTTTTTCCTTTACTGATGATACATTTGAATAAAAATCATTCCAAAAGTTTTTTAAAACATTTATCCAATCCTCTTTTCCTGATGTAATATCATCTAATTGATCTTCTAATTTAGCTGTAAAATCGTAATCAACATATTTAGAAAATAGTTTTTCGAGGAATGCTGATAATAATTTTCCTCTGTCAGTTGGAAAAAATCTTTTATTATTTATATCAGCATATCCTCTGTTAGAAATAACTGATATTATACTTGCATATGTTGAAGGTCTTCCAATACCTAATTCTTCTAGTTTTTTTACTAAACTTGCCTCAGAGTATCTTGGTGGAGGTTGTGTAAAGTGTTGTTCATCTTTAAATTCATTTATTTCAACATTTCCTTTTTTGACATTGGGTAATATTTTTTCGTCGCCATCTTCTACATCAATTTTTGATAACTTTAAATAACCATCAAATGTTAAAACTGACCCATTTGCTTTAAAAATATTTTTACCATCATTGGAAGATATAGTTATTGTTTTTCTATCAAATTTTGCTGACTTCATTTGTGAAGATAAAGCTCTAGACCAAATCAAATTGTATAGTTTGAATTGGTCTGAACTTAAATATTTTTTTAAGCTATCAGGATTTCTAGAAATTTCAGTAGGTCTAATTGCTTCGTGAGCTTCTTGAGCATTTTTTGCTTTTTTCCCTGAATAGTTTAATGGAGAATCTGGTAAATATTTTTCACCGTAATTATTAGAAATATAGTTTCTAAAATTTGAAATTGCATCTTTAGAAATATTTGTACCGTCCGTTCTCATATAAGTTATCAAACCTATCGTTTCACCATCTATTTCTATACCTTGATATAATCTCTGGGCAATCTGCATTGTTCTTGAGGCACCAAAACCTAGTTTGCTTGAAGATGTTTGTTGCAATGTAGATGTCGTAAAAGGACCTAATGGATTTCTTGTAAATACTTTTGAGCTGATATCAGAAATTTTATATTCAATTTTTTTTATTTTATCTATAGCGGAATTTATATCATCTTTATTTTTAAAAGTGAATTTTTCAATTTTATTTCCATCAAGCATATTCATATTGGAATTGATTAGAACATTATCTTCAGTTTTAAATATTATGTTTAAAGTCCAAAATTCTTCAGGAATAAAAACTTCAATTTCATGCTCTCTTTCAGTTAAAAGTTTTAATGCAACTGATTGGACTCTGCCTGCAGATTTTGACCCAGGAAGTTTCGTCCATAAAATTGGTGATATATTAAATCCAACTAAATAATCTAATGCTCTTCTAGCCATATAAGCATCAACAAGATGAGGCTCGATTTCTCTTGGGTTTTCAATACCATTTAAGACAGCTTTTTTTGTAATTTCATTAAAAATAACTCTTTCAACTCGTTTATCTTTTAAAAGTTTTTTTTCTTTAAGATATTCTTTCACATGCCAAGCTATTGCCTCACCTTCTCTATCAGGGTCAGTCGCTAAAATGATTTTTTTTGAGTCTTTTGCCGTTTCAGTAATTTCTTTTAGGTATTTTTTAGAAAAACTATCTATTTCCCATATCATCTTAAATTTATTCTCAGTATCGACTGATCCATTCTTAGAAGGAAGGTCTCTAATATGCCCATAACTTGCTAAAACTGTATAGTCTGATCCTAAATATTTGTTAATTGTTTTTGCTTTTGCAGGACTTTCAACAATGACAAGATTCATAATTAAACAAACTACTCAAAAGTCAATAAGTGTCAAATTAATAAATATTAGACTTACTTTCTTCTTTATTTTTCAATCGTTTGATGTTTTCACGATGAGTATAGAAAATTAAAATAAACATAGTTGAATAAAAGATTAATTGATCACCTTTAATAATAATTAAATATATTGGTATAGAAATAGATGCAAATAATGAAGACAGCGAAGAGTATTTTGAAATAAAGAAAATTATTAACCATGAAAAAACGAAAATTGATCCAAAAATGATATTTACACTAAAAAGAATTCCAACATAGGTCGCTACTCCTTTCCCACCTTTAAATTTTAACCAAACTGGGAAAACATGTCCTAAAAAAACACTTAATGAAGTTATATATATTAAGTCTGGATAATTAAGCTTTATATAAATAACTGGAATAATTGCTTTAAGAATATCTAATGATAAAGTTAAATATCCTATTATCTTATTACCTGATCTTAATACATTCGTTGCTCCGATATTTCCTGATCCTATATTTCTTATATCTTTTTTTAAGAAAAATTTGGTTAAAATATAGCCGAATGGAATTGACCCAAGTAAATAAGAAATAATAATAATGATTAAATAATCCATTATTATAATTTAAATAATTCTTCGCCTTTTACAAATGTATTCATTACCTTTCCTTGTAATTTTTTATTTTCAATAGATGTATTTTTTGATTTTGAATATAAGTTTTCTTGTTTTACAATCCAAGGTTTATATAAATCAACAATGCAAAAATCAGCATCACTTCCAACACTTAGGTTTCCTTTATTAATTTGTAAAATTTTGGCAGGATTTGATGTTAAAGCTTTAATTACTGTTTCTAATTTTATATTTCCATTATGATATTGCTCTAAACTTAAAGATAATAATGTTTCTACTCCAGATGCACCAGTTTCAGCTTGTGAAAATGTTAGTCTTTTTTGTTCCTCATCTTCAGGTTTATGATCTGAAACAATTACATCTATCGTTTCATCAGAAATACCTTTAACTAAGGCTATTCTATCTTCTTCAGTTCTTAGTGGCGGAGAAAGCTTTAGAAATGTTTTAAAATCTCCAATATCATTTTCATTTAGCGATAAATTATTTATAGAAACTCCACATGAAAAATTAATATTTTCTTTTTTATTTTTTATTATTTCTACCGATTTAGCTGATGATAACTGTGAGATATGATATCTGCATCTAATATTTTCTAGTAAAGCAAGGTCCCTTTCAATAATTATAATTTCTGCCATTTCAGAAATTCCTTGTAAACCCAGTTTTGTAGCAACTATTCCATCATTAATCATGCCTCCCTGTGAAAGTTCATAATCTTCTGCATGCTGTAGGATTAAGGAGTTTAAATCTCTAGCTGAATTCATAATTCTGGACATAATTCTTGTATTTTGAATAGTTTTTGTTCCATCGGTAAATGCGATAATCCCTTTATTTTGCAGTAATCCAAATTCAGTCATATTTGTTCCTTGAGAGTTAATTGTTAAAGATGCAGAAGGGAATATGTTTATTTTAGATTTATCTCTGCCGCGTCTTTTAAGAAAATCAACGATTGAAACATTATCAATAACAGGATTTGTGTTTGGCATTGTAACCACAGAAGTAACTCCACCAGATAACGCTGCATTGCTTAAAGTTCTGAAATTTTCTTTATATTCGTAACCAGGCTCTCCTACAAACACACGCATATCAACAATTCCTGGAAATATATGTTTGCCTTTTAAATCAATATATTTTTCACGAGAAGGTATATTATTAGTATTAACTTTTTTTCCAATAGCCTCAACAACACCATTTTCTCCAATAATTATACCACCATCTTCATTTAGAGAATTATGTGGATCAATTATTTTTGCGTTAATAAAATATTTTTTTTTCATTTAGTTACAAAAAATTTTTAAACACGCCATTCTTACGGCGACACCAAGTTCAACTTGTTCTTTGATAACACTCTTATTAATATCATCTGCTAATTTAGTATCTATCTCAATTCCTCTGTTCATTGGTCCTGGATGCATTATTAATGCATCTTCTTTAGCATAATTTAACTTGTCAGGTGATAATCCATAATATTCATAATACTCTCTATTTGAAGATAGAAATGAACTGGTCATTCTTTCGCTCTGCAATCTTAGCATCATTACAATATCACAATCTTTAACACCTTTTTTCATATCTGAAAAAGTATTGACCCCAAATCTTTGAATATCTTTAGGTAAAAGATTTGATGGTGCAACTATATTTACTTCGGCACCAAGCATAGTTAGAAGATAAATATTTGATCTAGCAACTCGAGAATGAAGTATATCACCACATATTGCAATTTTTAAGCCTTCGATTTTTTTTTTTCTATTAATTATAGTTAGAGCATCTAATAACGCCTGTGTTGGATGCTCTCTTCTTCCGTCACCAGCATTAAGTACCGCACAATTTACTTTTTGTGATAATAAGTTACAAGCCCCAGAGTCTTGATGTCTTATTACTATAATATCTGGATGCATTGCATTTAATGTCATAGCAGTGTCAATAAGAGTCTCACCTTTTTTTATAGCTGAATTTGTAATATTCATTGACATCACATCTGCCCCCAATCGCTTACCCGCCAAATCAAACGAACTTTGAGTTCTTGTTGATGGTTCAAAAAAAAGATTAATTTGAGTTTTACCTTTTAATGTGTCTAGTTTTTTATTTTTACTTCTGTTTAATGAAATAAATTTACTAGATTCATCTAATATAACATTAATATCATTAATAGATAAATCTTGAATTCCTAACAAATGTTTTTGAGATACTTTAATAGCCTTATTAGATTTAGATGCCATTAAAACCAACTCTATAACTATAAAGTATTTCTATTGCAAGCTAATTATTTAAATAATCTAAAGCTCCTTGTAAAATGAATGCTGCTGCATTTTTATCTATATCTTTTTCTCTTTTGCTAAGATTTATATCTAATTGACTTGATAAGTTGAAAGCTCCAACTGTTGAAAGTCTTTCATCCCAAAGACAAATTGGTAGATTAATAGATTTAGAAATATTATTTGCTATATCTTTCACTGATTGAGAGGATTTTCCTTGAGATCCGTCCATATTAATTGGATTACCTATAATTATTGCCTTTACATCATTTTCTTCAATAATTTCCTTTATTTCATTAATAAAGTGTTTCGTATCTTTTTTAATTAATGTTTTAAATGGAGTAGCAATTGATTGATTTTCGTCACATATTGATACACCAATCCTTTTTGTACCTAGATCCAAGCCAATTATCCGTATTTTAGTTGAATGTTTTTTTTTAAACTCTTCAATTGTGATCATATTGTATATATTTAACTTAAATGATAGTTTGCGACATATTTTTTACCACATGACAATAGATCTTAAAACAGTAAAGCACATCTCAAAATTGGCTAGAATTTCAGTAGATGAAGAAAAAGCTAATAAATTAACAAGTGATCTGAATTCTATATTTGATTTTATTGAAAAACTTAACGAATTGAAAACAGAAAATGTTGAGCCACTAACATCAATAGCTGAAACAACATTAAGATTTAGAGAAGATGAAATTAAAAGTGAAAATATTAGAGAGGAAATTTTAAAAAATTCACCTGATGAAAACAAAGATTTTTTTGTTGTACCTAAGGTTGTAGAATAATGTCAAATATAACAAATCAAACACTTTCAGAAATAATTAATAATATTAAAAGTAAAAAACTTTCATCTCAAGAAGTTACAAAAGCATTTATTGAAAGATCAGAAAAATCAAAAAAATTAAATGTATATGTTACTGAAAATTTTACATCAGCAATTAATCAGGCAAAAAAATTTGATGAAAAACCAAATTACGAATTAAAACTACCAGGGATACCAATAGCTGTAAAAGACTTGTTTTGTACAAATGGTGTAAAAACTACAGCTGGAAGTAAAATTTTAAATAACTTTATTCCAAACTATGAGTCGACAGTAACACAAAATATTTGGGATCAAGGAGGAATTTTGTTAGGAAAATTAAATTGTGATGAATTTGCGATGGGTTCTTCAAATGAAACAAGTTTTTTTGGAAATGTCCAAAATCCCATAGGTGAAAATTTAGTACCAGGTGGCTCTTCTGGTGGTTCATCTTCTGCCGTTGCTGCAAACTTAACACCCGTAACAATTGGTACCGATACTGGTGGATCAATAAGACAACCAGCTTCTTTTACTGGAACTGTAGGTTTAAAACCTACTTACGGTAGTTGCTCTAGATATGGGATTGTTGCATTTGCTTCTTCTTTAGATCAAGCAGGTCCTATGAGTAAAAATGTAAAAGATGCAGCTATTCTTTTAGAAGTGATTTCTTCGTTTGATCAAAAAGACTCCACTTCAATTGATTTTAAAAGAAATAAATATTCCGAAGAACTTACAACAAAAATAAAGGGAAAAAAAATAGGTATTCCAAAAGAATATAGAGTTGAAGGAATGTCCGAGGAAATTGAAAATCTTTGGAAAAAGGGTATAGAGCATGCAAAAGAGTGTGGAGCTGAAGTAATAGACATCTCTTTACCTTATACAAACTATGCTCTTCCTACTTATTATATAGTAGCTCCCGCAGAAGCCTCATCTAATTTAGCAAGGTATGACGGTGTTAAATACGGATTTAGATCTCCAGGTAAAAATTTAATTGATATGTATGAAAAAACTAGATCAGAAGGTTTTGGCGAAGAAGTAAAAAGAAGAATTATGATTGGAACTTATGTTCTATCATCAGGTTATTATGACGCTTATTATCTGAAAGCACAAAAAGTAAGACAGCTAATTAAAAAAGATTTTGATGACGCATATAAAAAAGTAGATGCCATATTAACTCCCTCAACTCCAAGCTCAGCTTTTAAGATAGGTGAAAAAAAAGACGATCCAGTTTCAATGTACCTAAATGATATTTTTACTGTACCAGTAAATTTAGCTGGTTTACCCGCAATTTCAATCCCTGCTGGATTAGACAAACAAGGATATCCGCTTGGTTTGCAAATAATAGGAAAACCTTTTGATGAACAAAACATATTAAATATAGCTTATTCTATGGAAGAAAAAATTAATTTTAAAAATAAAATTTTAGATTGGTGGATTTAATGTCTAAAGTGGAAAAATTTTTAATTAAAAGAGGCAATAATCAATATGAAGTTGTCATAGGATTAGAGGTTCATGCACAAGTAAATTCTAAATCTAAGTTGTTTTCTTCATCTTCAACTAAATTTGGAGCAGAACCAAACACACAAGTAAGTTTAGTAGATGCGGCATTTCCAGGAATGTTACCAGTAATAAACGAGTTTTGTATTAAGCAAGCTATTAAAACTGGAATCGGTTTGAAAGCAAAAATTAATAAAAGGTCTATATTTGATAGAAAAAATTATTTTTATGCTGATCTTCCGCAGGGATATCAAATTTCACAATATAAATATCCAATAGTAGGTGAGGGAACAGTCATTCTTGATATGCCATATGGTCAAAAAAAAGTTGGTATTGAAAGATTACATTTAGAACAAGATGCGGGAAAAAGTATACATGATATGGATCCCAAAAATACTCTTGTTGACTTAAATAGATCTGGTGTTGCTTTAATGGAAATAGTAAGCAAACCTGATTTGACATCTCCAGAAGAAGTTAACGTTTATATAAAAAAAGTTAGATCGATAATGAGATATCTTGGAACCTGTGATGGTAATATGCAAGAAGGTTCTTTAAGGGCAGATGTAAATGTTTCTGTAAAAAGAATAGGAGAATCAAAATTAGGAACAAGATGTGAAATCAAAAATGTTAACTCAATCAAATTTATGCAAATGGCAATCACCAGTGAAGCAAATAGACAAGTTGATTTAATTGAAGAGGGTAAACAAATTGATCAAGAGACAAGATTATTTGATACAAAAAAAAATGAAACTAGATCAATGAGATCAAAAGAAGATGCACATGATTATAGATATTTTCCAGATCCAGATTTGTTACCCTTGGAAATTACTGATGATTTTATACAAAAAATTAAAACCGAAATACCAGAACTGCCAGATGAAAAAAAATCACGTTTTATTGAAAAATTTAATTTGAGTTCTTATGAAGCAAATATTTTAGTATCAGATCTTGATACATCAAAATATTTTGAGACTGTTATTGAAAATTCAGATGTAAAACTTTCATCAAATTGGATCACTGGTGAACTATTTGCTTTATTAAATGAAAAAAACTTAGAAATTTCACAAAGTCCAATAAGCTCAAAAAATCTATCTAAATTAATCAATTTGATAAAAGATGGGACAATTTCTGGTAAAATAGCAAAAACTGTTTTTGAAATTATGGCTGATGGAGACAAAAATCCGGTTGATATTATCGAAGAAAAAGGACTTAAACAACAAAGTGATCCTAAGGAATTGGAGAAATTTATAGAAAAAGTAATAAACGAAAATCAAGATAAAGTTAAAGAGTACAAATCTGGAAAAGAAAAACTATTTGGTTTTTTTGTAGGACAGGTAATGCAAGCTTCAAGAGGTAAGGCTAATCCTCAATTAGTTAATGAGATATTAAAAAAAAAACTGAAATAGAATGGGTTCAAATCTCACTGTTAATAAAGAAATTGAAATATATATAAATAATAATTCAACAAAACTTCATCCTGTTCAAAAAGAAATAATTAGACACAATGCAGAACTAGGAGATATTAAAAGAATGCAAATCTCAGTATCACAATGCCATTTTTTACATTTATTAATTAAATCTTCTAAAATTAAAAAAATTTTAGAAATAGGTACTTTTACTGGATTAAGTACATTATCTATGTCTCTAGCTTTACCAGACGATGGCTCAGTAATAGCGTTAGATAAAAATAAAGAAACTAGTAATACAGCAGTAAATTTTTTTAAAAAAGCCGCACAAGAGAACAAAATAAAGTTAATTATTGCCCCAGCATTAGAAAGTTTAAATAATTTACAAGATCAAAAGCAAAAATTTGATTTAGTATTCATTGATGCTGACAAAGAAAATTATAAAAACTATTTTAATCATTCAGTCAATTTAATCGATAAAGATGGTTTAATTGTAATAGATAATGTTTTGTGGCATGGCGAGGTTATTGATAATAATAAACAAGATAGATTAACTGTAAGTATAAGAGAATTTAATTCCTATGTTAATAAGGATAAAAGAGTTGAAAATTTAATTATCCCAATAGGTGATGGTTTAACTGTTTGTAGAAAATTATAATGTATTATATTTCTGGTTTCTATAAGTTTAAAAAAATTTATAACATCAAAAAAAATAAAAAATTACTAAGCGATATTTTTAGCAAATATAATATAAGAGGAACAATAATTGTTTCTGATGAAGGAATAAATGGAACAATATCATCTAACAAAAAAAATTTAAAGCTAGTTTTAAATAAAATTAAAAAAACTTTTAATTTTATAAATTTTGATAGTCAAAATTTATCTAATAGTAAATTTCAAATATTCCATAGAGGTAAGATTAAAATAAAAAAAGAGGTGGTTCCTATGGGAATAAAAATATCAAAAAGAAAAACAAAAAACCATCTAGAACCAAGCATGTGGAATAAACTTATTAGCAATAAAAAAACAATACTAATAGACGCTAGAAAACCATTTGAATATAAAGTTGGTACATTTAAACGTTCAATAAATCCAGAGATAGATAACTTTAGAGAATTTCCTGATTATCTTAAAAGGTTAGATAGGAACAAAACTATAGCAATGTTTTGTACTGGTGGAATAAGATGCGAAAAAGCTAGCGTATATCTTGAAAAAAAAGGTTTTAATAATGTATTTCAATTAAAGGGTGGAATAATTAATTATCTAAAAAAAATAAAAAAAAACAAAAGTTTATGGAAAGGTGAATGTTATGTTTTTGACAATAGAATTTCTATAAAACACGGATTGGCTGTTGGTACTCATTCTATGTGTAGCGGATGTAGAAAGCCGATATCTATTAAAGATAAAAAATCACTTAAGTATGAAGAGGGTGTTTCATGTCCAAATTGTCACGATACACTAACAAATTCACAAAAAGAAAGATTTAGAATGAGACAAAAGCAAATAAATGTTGCAAAAAAACTTGGAAGAAAACATATATTCCAAAAAGAATTTTAAATATGGATTTGCTGAAGGACAATATACCTAGGCTTGTTAGAAAACTTGCTGTTCCTGCTATGGTAGGAACTTTATTTCAAACTCTTTATAATGTAGTGGATACTTTTTTTGCAGGGAAAATATCTCCAGAAGCATTATCAGCATTAAGTAAATCATTCCCAATATATTTTATTATTATTGCCACTTCTATAGGCGTAACAGTTGCCGGAACATCTCTAATAGGAAACAGCATTGGTGAAAAAGATAATAAAAAAACTTTAAATTATTTTTCCCATATTATTTATTACGGATTTTTAATTTCTATATTTATAACCTTTCTAGGATTATATTTTTCTGAAGCAGTATTTTTTTTAATGGGTTCGACAGAAGAAGTTGCATCTTTAGGCCTTGAATATACTAATATTATTTATTCAGGTTCTTTTTTATTTATTTTAGTTGTTTCATTAAATTCATTACTTCATGCAGAAGGTGACACTAAAACTTACAGAAATGTTTTAGTTTTATCATTTCTTTTAAACATAATATTAAATCCTATTTTAATATTTGGTTTTTTATTTATCCCAGCTTTTGGTGTTAAGGGCATAGGTATAGCTACAATTATTTCTCAATTAGTTTCCTTTCTAGTTATTTTATTTAAGGTTCTTAAAAATAAAAGGGTAAGAAAAATAACAAGCGTATATTTAGTTCCAAAATTTTTATTTTTTAAAAATATCTTTTTTCAATCAATGCCCATTTCAATATCTATATGCGGATACGCATTAGCTGCTGCAATAATTTTTACTTACGTAGGTCAATCTGGCGAATACGCTGTTGCAGGTTACGGTGTAGGTACACGTATAGAACAAGTAGTTCTACTTCCAATACTTGGAATTAATACAGCCATAATATCTATTATAGCCCAAAATTACGGAGCTAATAATCTTGTCAGAATCAAAGAAACTTATTTTACTGCTATTAAATATGCTTTTATTATAATGATTACAGCTGGAACTTTGGTTTTTTTATCAGCAAGTGTAATTACAAGTTTTTTTTCAAGCGACCCTGAAGTAATTGAATATGGAAAAAGATATTTAAAAATTTCAGCTTTTGTATTACCTGCTTATCCTGTTTTTTTTCTATCAAACGGTTTTTTCATGGCTTTAAAAAAGTCAGAAAATGCAATGATTTCTAACTTTTTTAGAAATGTTCTTAACCCAATTGCAGTATTTTATATTGCCAAATATATAAATGCGAGCTTTGAAACTTTCTTCTGGTTATGGGTAGGAATTAATTGGTTTTTCTCAATTTCTTATTTTTTTATAATAATTTATTATTTTAAGATTAAATTAAATAAATCTAACACTGTCGTTCATCCATGACCATAAATGTGATGAAAAAGATCTTCTAACAAATAAATTTAAATCATAAATATTTTTATTGTGAATGATAACATCAATATGATTAAGCAAAGTTTGCGTAACGGCACCTTTTGAGTTTTTAAAATTATTAAAATTAAATGGACAACCAGCTGATAATAATTCAAAAATTTTTGTACCTTTTAAATTAATCATTATCCAATGATCAGAAACGTTTGTAACAGAACCTAGCTTTACTTTAGAAATTTCATTAAAAAGATTATCCTCTAATGTGTTAGCATCTTTTATATCAACCTTATCATTTGAGTACAAAAACCATTCATCCGGACTCAACCAAAGAAGATTTAACTTTTCGTTACTCGATGATGTATTGGGGTCTACAGGAGTAATTATAGACAATTCTTTTCCAATTTTAGTTATAAAATCTCTATTTTTACCTCTCAAATTTATTTTAAAGATAGGCTCGACCTTTGAAAATTTTATTTCTGAATATTCTTTACTATCAATAATTGGAGTATTAAAATTAAGCATTCAACCTCTTATTTTCTTTATCTAAAAAAACTGTATCTGTTATAGTTACATTAATTGTTTTGTTTTCCATCGGAACAAACAATTTTTTACCCTTCATCTTTTTACCATTTTTTACTATAGCAAGTGCAATTGATTTATTTAAATTTGGACTAAAATAACTAGAAGTCACATGACCAAGCATTTCAATTGGTTGCTTATTTTTTTCAGTAACAATTTGTGCGCCTTCTTCTAAAACTTCCTTTGGATCATCAGTTAGTAATCCTACTAGTTGTTTTCTATCTTCTCTTATTGTGTCACTTCTATATAAAGATCTTTTACCAACAAAATCATATTTCTTTTTACTAATTATCCAATCCATCTGTAAGTCTACAGGAGTCATTGTTCCATCAGTATCTTGACCTACTATTATGAAACCTTTTTCTGCTCTGAGTAAGTGCATTGTTTCTGTTCCGTAAGGTGTAATATTAAACTCTTTACCAGCCTCATAGCATTTTTCCCAAACAGACTTTGCGTATGATGATTGAATATTAATTTCATAGCTATGTTCACCAGTAAAACTAATACGCATTACCCTACATTTTATATTATCGATCAAAGCATTTTTGAATGACATATGTGGAAATTCTTTATCAGATAAATCTAAATCAGGAATTACTTTTGAAAGAATTTTTTTTGAATTAGGACCACAAACACTTACTGTACCATAGTGATCAGTTACTGAAGTTAAATATACATCTAGTTCAGGCCATTCTGTTTGCAAGTAATCTTCTAATTTTGAAAGAACATTAGCAGCACCACCAGTTGTTGTAGTCATTAAATAATGGTTTTCTGACAATCTAGTTGTAACTCCATCATCGTAAACCATTCCATCTTCATTGAGCATAAGGCCGTATCTGCATTTTCCTATTTCTAATTTTGACCATGCATTTGTATAAACTCTATTTAAAAATTCAGATGCATCACTTCCTTGAATATCTATTTTTCCAAGAGTAGATGCGTCTAAGATACCAGCACTATCTCTAGCAGCCTTACTTTCTCTTTGTACAGCTTCATGCATATTTTCGTTGTCTACAGGATAGTACCAGGCTCTTTTCCATTGACCGACATTTTCAAACACTGCTTTATTTTTTATATGCCATTCATGCATCGGTGTTTTTCTTGTAATATCAAAAAATTCACCAACGTTTCTTCCAACAATCGTTCCGAAAGTTAGTGGAGTGTAAGGAGGTCTAAATGTAGTTGTTCCTAATTGACCCATTTTAACACCTGCAGTTTCAGCTATAATTCCAAGAGCATGCATATTAGATAATTTGCCTTGATCGGTAGCCATGCCCGTTGTTGTGTATCTTTTTACATGTTCAATTGATTTATAACCTTCTCTTAAAGCTAATTTTACATCATTTGCAGTAGAATCATTTTGAAAATCTAAAAATGGCTTAGTTTTTCCTAATGGCTTATCAGATGGAAGTAGCCAAATATTTTTTTTATGAATTTCTTTTGAGGAAATAATTTCCAGATTTTCATAATCGTTATTATTAACTTTTAAAAATTTATTTGTTGAATTAACCGAATTTTTAATTATTTCATCAAGCTCAAAATCACCATTACAAGATCCAATACTTATTTGATCTAATTCTGATTTACCTGGTAAAAAAACATTATCTTCATCTCTAAAATTGAGTTTACCACCAGATTGAGTAAATAAATGTACTCTTGGCGTCCAACCACCTGAAATACCCAAACAGTCACATTGTTCTTTTATTTTTTTTCCTACAACAGCAGCACCATCATCAGATAGTTTCATAATTTCAATGGAATTTATTTTTTTGTAACCATTTGTATTAACAATTGTAGATTTCCAATGAATTTTAATACCTAACTTTTCAGCTTGTTTAACTATTGACGAATTAGTTTTATCTCTTATATCAACTACTGAATTAACATTTACACCACTATTATCTAAAGAGATTGCAGTTTCATATGCTGAATCATTATTTGTAAATAAAGATATTTTTTGTCCACATTTTACTCCGTAATAATCTATGTATTTTTTGATAGAAGATGAGAGCATAATGCCAGGTCTATCATTATTGTTGAAAATCAATGGTCTCTCCATCGATCCTGTAGCTATAATTACTTTTTTTGCTCTAATTTTCCAAAGTCTTTGACGAATTTTATCTTTTTTTTCATTTATATCTAAATGGTCTGTTATATTTTCTCTTGCTAGAAGATAATTGTAACTGTGATAAGCAGCTAACGATGTTCTTGTTTTTATAGTTAAATTTTCAAGTGATTTTAGAGTTTCAATTTCTTTTTTTAACCATTCATTTGAATAAGAATTATTTATTTTAAAGCATTCATTTTCTTGAAAAAGAGTAGTTCCACCTAGGATATTTTTATCGTCTATTAATAAAGTATTTAAATTATTCTTAGCTGCTATTTTAGCAGCTATTATTCCAGAAATACCCCCGCCAACAACTAAAACATCACAGTGCAAGTATCTATGATCATAAATATCTTTGTCCGGTTCAGTAGGCGATTTACCTAAACCTGCAGATTTTCTTATAAAGTATTCATATAATTTCCAAAAATTAGAAGGCCACATGAATGTTTTATAATAGAAAGCTGCCGGTATAAGAGGTGAGAAAAAATTGTTTATTGCCCCTATATCAAAATTAACACTTGGCCAGCAGTTCTGACTTGATGCTTCTAAACCTTCATATAATTCTATTTCAGTTGCTCTTGTATTAGGTTCTGTCATTGAAGCATCATTTCCAACTTGTACAATTGCATTAGGCTCTTCAGAACCACATGCCATTATCCCTCTTGGACGATGATATTTAAAACTTCTTCCTACAAGGTGAATATTGTTTGCTAATAAAGCCGAAGCTAAAGTATCACCTTTAAAACCATATAAAGTTTTGCCATCAAACTTAAAAGAAATTCTAGTTGTTTGATCAATAAACCTGTTATTTATTATTCTTAAATCTTTGCTCATTAATTTATTGGAGGTTTTTCACCTATTTTGTAAACAGCGTGAATTTTATCATTTGAAGTGTCTCTAACCATATTAAACCATTTTCTGCATCCATGAGCATGGTTCCATCTTTCAAATTGAACACCTTTAATATTTTTTCTCATAAAAAGATATTCTGCCCATTGGTCATCACTTAATTCAGTAGGTTGTTTTGGTCTTACAATATGTGCCTCTCCACCAGCAGAAAATTCACTTTGATCTCTTTCACCACAATATGGACAATTAATTAAAAACATTAGTGTGCTACGGCAGCTGCTCCATGCTCATCAACAAGATCACCGCTTACAAATCTATTTATATTAAAATCAGCATTCAATTTATGAGGTTCATCATTAGCAATGGTATGTGCGAATAAATCGCCCGAACCAGGTGTAGCTTTAAATCCACCAGTTCCCCAGCCACAATTAAAATACAGTCCTTTAATATGTGTTTTACTTATTATTGGACTAGCATCAGGACAAATATCAACAATACCTCCCCATTGTCGCAACATTTTCATTCTACTAAAAATAGGGTAGAGCTCTAATATTGCTTTTAAAGTTCCCTCAACAACGTCATGACTTCCCCTTTGTGTGTATGAAACATAAGCATCAGTTCCTGCGCCAATAACTAATTCACCTTTATCTGATTGACTTACATACGCATGTACAGCATTAGACATAACTACAGTATCAATTATCGGTTTGACTGGCTCTGATACTAAAGCTTGTAATGGTTTACTTTCTAAAGGTAATTTTAAATCAACCATGCAAGCAATAACACTTGAATGACCAGCAGCTACAACTCCAATTTTTTTTGTTTTTATAAATCCTTTTGTCGTTTCTATACCCTCAACAACATTTCCATTTCTTTTTATTCCTTTAACTTCACAGTTTTGAATAATGTCTACACCCATAGCATCAGCTCCACGAGCATATCCCCATGCAACAGCATCGTGCCTAGCTGTACCAGCTCTTCTTTGTAAGGTTCCTCCTAAAACAGGATATCTAATATCAGGCGACGTATTTATTATTGGACAGAATTTTTTTACTTCTTCTGTGTTTAACCATACAGCATCAATACCATTTAATCTATTTGCATGAGTTCTTCTCTTTAAGTCTCTAACATCTTGAAGGTTATGAGCTAAATTCATAACACCTCTTTGACTAAACATTACATTGTAATTTAATTCCTGTGATAAATTTTCCCAAATTTTTAATGCATGATCATAAAGTCCAGCACTTGCGTCCCATAAATAATTTGATCTTATAATCGTTGTATTTCTTCCTGTATTTCCACCACCAATCCAACCTTTTTCGACAACAGCAATATTTGTCATTTTATGTTTTTTAGCCAAATAAAAGGCTGTAGCTAAACCATGACCTCCACCACCAATAATGATTGCATCATATTCTTTTTTTGGCTCAGGATCTTTCCAAGCTCTTTGCCAATTTTCATGGTAAGAAAATGCGTTTTTTATTAATGAAAATATAGAGTATTTGTTTTTCATAATTTGCCAGAAATTACTTGATTAATATTGAATATTCAATGGTTTCAAGTTACACACTAATAATAAAAGGTGAGGTGGGTGAGCTGGTTTAAACCAGGAGTTTGCTAAACTTCCGTACGTTATAATGACGTACCGAGGGTTCGAATCCCTCCCTCACCGCCATTATTTAATACAAAGGCTCATCCTTAAAAAAATCTTTAAGATAGACGGGTTTTTGTGACAAAATATATCTATAAACGTTATAATTTTCCAAAACTCTTTGAACATAATTTCTTGTTTCTTTGAATTTAATAAGTTCAATCCAATCAACATAATTTGTTTGATTTTTTTGAGGATTTTTATTTATTTTTTTCCAATATTTTACTCTTTTTGGTCCCGCATTATATGCTGCTATAGCAAAAGGATAGGAGCCATCATAATCTAAAATTAATCCAGCAATATAAAAAGATCCTAAATTAATATTGTATTCTGGATTTTTTGTTAATTTTGATTTTGAATAGCTCATCTTAGCTTGTTTTGATACAGTTTTAGCTGTGTAAGGCATTAATTGCATTAGACCTTGCGCACCAACTCTACTATTGGCACTGGTATCAAATTCGCTCTCTTGTCTTATTATAGAAAGTATTAAAGCAGATTCAGGAATTTTTCTTTTACCTACTTTTGAAGGAGTGCTGATAATTGGATAGTTATATTTGTTATGAAATCTTTTTTGATAAGAGGCAATTTTAGAAACTTGAATTGCAAAGTCAAACCTAGATATATCTGTAGCTAATTTAGCAGCTAAAATTTCACTACCATTATTAATATTATCGTTAGCCAAATGTCTTAAAATATATTTTGCATATTTGCTTTTTTTTAAATCATAAAGAAGATATACCGTAGCAACTAATTTTTTTTTATAAAAATTCTCAGCGTAAACTTTATCTATTTGCATTGATTCATTTAATTGAAATCTTTCATTTGGTTTAACTTTCATATGCGATAATTGTCCATAATATGTTGTTAAAAATTCTGAACCTTTTAAATACCATTTTTCTGATTCTTCATAATTTTTTAATTTTTCATATGTCCTTCCAAGCCAATAAGCTCCTCTAGATAAACTTATTGGATATCCAACATTATTATAAAAATTAGTAAAATGATTTTTTGCTAACAATGGATCGTTAAGAAAACTTAAAGCAATCCATCCACTCATCCATTCAGCCTCAGCAAATTCAACTCCTTCTGACAGTCCATGTCGACTTGCTACTTTATAGGCAGTTTCATATCTTTTTTTATAAATTAAGGATCTTGAAAGAATTGAACGTTCGATCCACCATTTATCTGGTCTCACCATATATTCTTTATTATTCTTGATATTTAGTAAAATTTCCAAGCTACTATCAACTCTACCTCTTTTTCTTCTCCACTTTAATCTGTCATAATTTAAACCTGGGTCGCTTTTTAATTTTTTAGGAACTCTTTTAATAGCTGTGTCAACACCATAAGATTTACTCATAAGTAAATGTCTAGCTGTATATAAATACTGATAGTCTTTTGGCAAATATCTTAACATTCTTTTTAGGTCCCAATGTTTATTTTCCCATGCCAAGTAATCAGATCTCTTTATATAATCTTCTGATGATAAATATTTTTTAAATTTTTTTCTAAGATATATTAAGTCACTTTTATTTAAGTCAGCTGTAATAAATCCTTCTTTGATAAGCTTAATACCTTTTGTATTATTTCCGGATTTTATTAAACTTTCACCTAAAATCATTTTTCCAAATCCACTAGTAACTCCATTTTTATTAAACCATTCAATTATCTCTCTTGGAGATTGATTTTTTAATGACAATTTATGCTCGGCTAAATATTTAATTCGATCTAATCTTGGATAGTTGTCAAGCTTTTCTATAAATTCTTTATAATCAGTGAAAGTAGCTCTATTTCCAACAGTTAATAAATGCCTCCATTCTATGAAATTATAAATAGATTTAGCCCTCGCTTTTTTTGAAACTTTTTTAGCATCTTTCCAATTACTTTTTTCCATAAATGCAATTGCTTGTCTGGCATAACTTAAATCTCTATCACTATAGTATTTAGATTTTTTTACTTTTCTTAATCTTTCTTTTTTTACTATTAAAGGCTTATTTTTAGGAATTATTACACCATCAATCTTTGTTATTATTTTTTCATTATTTGAAACAATATTTTTTTTTTTATTATTTGGTTTTTCTTGCGGAATAATAAAATTGCTCGATATTTTTTTGACTATGTCACCCGATTTAAGGCTTGGTTTTTTTTTAGGTATAATTTGTTCTGCTGAAAAAGCCAATACAAAGCCTAAAAAAAAGAATATTATTGCAAATGTATATTTTAATGATTTAAGTAGCATTTTTTTTTAAATAAACGACAACTTATGTTATAAATATTTATGTTTAAAGGTTCAAATGTTGCTTTAGTTACACCGTTCAAAAATAATGAACTTGATGAAGAAACTTATATAAAACTTATTAATTTTCATCTAGAAAATGACACTAATGGCCTTGTTCCAGCTGGTACTACGGGTGAGTCGCCAACATTATCTCACTCTGAGCATGAAAAAGTTATTGAATTATGCATTAATGAATCAAAAGGAAAGTGCCCAGTTATTGCTGGCACAGGTTCAAATTCTACAGAGGAGGCGATTGCTCTAACAAAACATGCCGAAAAGGCTGGAGCTGATGGAGCTTTAGTTGTCACCCCTTATTATAACAAACCTACGCAAGAGGGTTTGTATCAACATTACAAAGCTATAAATGAAAATACTAGTCTTCCTATTATAATTTATAATATACCAGGAAGATGCGTTATTGATATGTCAGTTGATACAATGGCAAGATTATTTGAGTTAAAAAATATAGCGGGTGTAAAAGATGCTACTGGTGACCTAAATAGACTTGATCAAACGATTAAAAAATTGGGACCAGAATTTATACAGCTAACCGGCGAAGATGGATTAGCGTTTCAATTTAATAAAAGAGGAGGAGTAGGAATTATTTCAGTAACAGCTAATATTGCTCCTAAGTTATGCTCTGATATGCAAAAATTTTCAAAGTCAACTAGTGATAATGAAATCAAAGAGGCCGAAAGAATTGATGCTTTACTTCAGCCCGTTCATAAATCATTATTTGCTGAAAGCAATCCATCACCTGTAAAGTATGCAGCAAAATTGTTAGGTTTATGCGATGATGCGGTAAGACTTCCATTGGTAAAAATAACAGATGAAACAAAATTGAAAGTTAAAAATTCTCTTATTTCAGCAAAACTACTAAATGAATAAAAAACCCAGTAGCGGTTTAAAAATTATAACAATTAATAGAAAAGCATCATATAATTATTTTTTTAAAGATATTATTGAAGCAGGAATAGTTTTAAAAGGATCTGAAATTAAATCTGTAAGATCTGGTAAAATTAATATAGCCGAGTCTTATGCAGTAGAAAA
>CACHJL010000004.1 GCA_902580135.1 uncultured Pelagibacteraceae bacterium
GAACAGTTGTAATTGGAGGTTTAAATCCTGATTACCCAGGTGATCAATGGCATCATGGTTTATCCAAACTAGTGTTGACTTGTAGAGCTTATGGACTAAGAGCGATAGATGGACCTTTTGGAGATTTTAATGATCCTGAAGCATATGTAGCTGCAGCTAAAAGAGGGGCGGCAATAGGAATAGAAGGCAAGTGGGCTATACATCCGTCACAAATTGATTTAGCAAATAAAGTTTTTTCACCGCCTGAAGCGGAAGTGAATAAAGCAAAAAGAATTCTTGAAGAACTAGACAAAGCTGCAAAAGAAGGTAAAGGTGCTGCTCAATTAGATGGAAGAATGATAGATGCTGCGTCAGCTAGAATGGCAGAGAATATTGTGAATATTGATAAGCTAATAAATAAAAAATAAAAAATGGATATACACGAATACCAGGCAAAAAAAATACTTTCAGATTTTGGTGTTTCTATTCCAAGAGGAGGTATTGCATATAGTCCAGAGAATGCTGAAAACAAAGCTAGAGAAATTGGTGGCACAAAGTGGGTAGTGAAAGCACAAATACATTCAGGAGCGAGAGGAAAAGCAGGCGGAATAATTATATGTGAAACACCTTTAGCAGTTGCTCAAGCAACAGACAAACTATTGGGGAAAAAACTAGTTACTAACCAAACAGGACCAGAGGGAAAAATAGTTAATAGAATTTATATTGAAGAGGCAACAGAAATTAAGAAAGAGTTGTATTTAGGTCTTGTTTTTGATCGTAGTTCCGAGAGTATAATGGTTGTAGCATCAACAGAAGGCGGTATGAGTGTTGAAGAAATAGCAAAACAAAAGCCTGAAACTATAATAAGATCAAAAATAGAAGTTGCTGTTGGAATGCAACAATTTCAAGCAAGAGAAATAGCTTTTGGTTTAGGTATCGAACCACAGTTGATTAGAAGAGCTGCTGAAACGATAACTGGATGTTATAGAGCATTTAGTGAATTAGATGCTACAATGGTTGAGGTAAATCCATTGGTAATTTCTAATCAAGATCAGATACTTGCGCTAGATTGTAAAATGAGTTTTGATAACAATGCGTTATTTAGAAGAAATCAAGTTTCAGAACTAAGAGACAAAACCCAAGAAAACTCAAATGAAGTTTATGCATCAGATAGAGGATTAAATTACGTAAATCTAGAAGGAAATATTGGAAATATAATTAATGGTGCAGGATTAGCAATGGCTTCAATGGATATGATAAAGCTAGCAGGGGGCGAACCTGCAAATTTCTTAGATGTTGGAGGTGGAGCAACACCAGAAAAAATTGTTAAAGCCTTTAAATTAATTTCTATGGATGAAAAAGTAAAAGTTATATTAGTTAATATATTTGCAGGAATAAATAGATGCGATTGGGTTGCAGAAGGAATAGTTCAAGCACTACAAAAGATAGATATTAAAGTGCCTTTAGTAATAAGATTAGCAGGTACCAATGTTGAAAAAGGTAATCAAATTTTAAAAGAAAGTAAAATTAATTATATAGAAGCTGATACATTAGAAGATGCAGCAAACAAAGCGGTTAAAGCTTTAGGAAGTTAACATGGCAGTCATAATAGACAAAAATACAAAAATTATTATTCAAGGTTTTACTGGAAAGATGGGAAGTTTTCATGCTGAAGAAATGATAAAGTATGGTTCCAATATTGTTGGAGGAGTAACACCTGGAAAAGGTGGAACTAAACATCTCAATCTTCCTGTTTTTAATACTGTAAAAGAGGCTGTAAAAAATACTGGAGCTACAGCTTCTATATTATTTGTTCCACCTGCATTTGCCGCTGACTCGGCAATGGAAGCAGCTGATGCTGGAATTAAAAGTTGTGTTGCAATAGTAGACGGTATCCCCTCACACGATATGATTAGAATTAAACGTTACATGAGAAGATATACCAAAACTGAAAAAATGAGTTTGGTTGGCCCAAACTGTGCAGGGATTATAAGCCCCGGGAAATCGATGTTAGGAATTATGCCTGGCCATATATATAAAGAAGGAAGAGTTGGAATAATTAGTAGATCAGGGACTTTAGGTTATGAAGCTGCGCAACAATTAAAAAATCTAAATATTGGTGTTTCAACAAGCGTTGGTATTGGTGGAGACCCTATTAACGGAAGTTCTTTTAAAGATATTATAGGAAAATTTGAACAAGATGAAGAAACAGATGTAATACTAATGATAGGTGAAATTGGCGGACCCCAAGAGGTTGCCGCTGGAGAGTTTGCAAAAGAAAATATGAAAAAGCCGGTTGTAGCTTATATTGCTGGTTTAACTGCACCTAAAGGAAGAGTTATGGGTCATGCTGGAGCTATAGTTTCTGCTTATGGTGAGAGTGCAGTTGAAAAAGTCGAAATATTAAAAGAGTATGGAATTACTATCTCAAAAAATCCATCAGTTATGGGAGAAACTGTTAAAAACGTACTTAGCAAGTCTTAAAGTACTAAATTTTTTAAAGTGGTAATATAATTATCAAATTCTTTAACAAAAGATGGGGTTGGTTTTATAAATTTTTTTCTTTGGTCAATCGAAGTTTTTTCTAAATGAAAAAACCCTTTTTCAACAGCTTCTGTTATAATAATTGCAGATTTAGGTCTTGATGTTTTAAATAGCTTTGTTTTGAGTTCTTCCACCGATAGTTCTTGACTATGCTTATGAGCAGACATAACTAATAACATCATATGATAGTGTGATGGTGATTTTCTAAAAAAATAGTTGCTAGAACGATGAGATTGTTTCATCTGAGTTTCCCAAAATTCTAATAAATTTTTTGTATCTTGCATTTAAGCTCTAACTCTAGTTTTTTGCGGATCATAATGTGGAAATCCAACTATTTTTGCAGAAATTCTTTTTTGTTCTCCATCAATCTTTCCAACTTCAACTTCTGTGCCTAATTCAGAATGACCAACATCTATTCTGCATAAAGCAATATTTTTATTAAGTGTTGGAGAAATGCATCCACTTGTAACAATACCCACTTGTGCTCTACCAATGTGAACACAGTCCCCATGGTTAGCGATTTCTTTACTGATCAACTCAAGACCTACTAGTTTTTTTTGAGGATTTTCTTTTCTTTTAATTAAACTTTCTTTTCCAATAAAATCATCTGTTTTTGTTTTTAATGGTACAGTAAAACCTACACCTGCTTCAAAAGGATCGATTTGTCCATCAAATTCATTTCCAAAAAGAATTAATCCAGCTTCAATTCTTAATAAATCTAAAGCAGCAAAACCAGCTGGTATTAAACCATCATCCTTTCCTGCATTCATAACTTTATCCCATAGAATTGGAGCATCTTTAGGATGACACCATACTTCGTAACCTAATTCTCCTGTGTAACCTGTTCTTGAAACCATTAAAGGTATTCCATTTAATTCTTCAAGTCTGCAAATAGTGAATCTAAACCATTGCAATTCTGAAATAGAAGGTTGTGTAGGAGGAGTAAAAATAATTTTTTCAAGAATTTTTCTACTATTTGGTCCTTGTAATGAAATATTATTAATCTGATCGGTGGAATTTTTAATTAAAACTTTATAATTTTTTTTAACTGCTTGCTCTTTTAGCCATTGCCCAGCATATTCATCGCCACAAATCCATCTAAAACCATGATCACTTAGTTTTAGTAGAGTTCCATCATCAAACATAGTTCCATTTTCATAGCACATTGAAGAATAAACTACCTGACCAACTGAAAGTTTTTTTATATTTCGTGTTAAAGTATAATTCATTAGCTCTTCAGCATCAGGACCAAGTATTTCAAACTTTCTTAGAGATGATAAGTCAATGACAACTGCTTTTTCACGACAAGCAGTATACTCATTAATTATTCCATGTTTAGTATAATCATTAGGCAACCAAAAACCTCTAGCGTCAACAAAGTTTCTTGTAAGCTTAGAAGTTCTTTCATGAAAACCTGTATTTCTAGTTAATTTTGTTTCAGAGTCAGTTTTCATTCTAAATGCAAAAGATTTTCTAAATTCTTTATTTTTATCATAAGTTCTAACAAATATATCTGTAGGATTCCATGAATTACAAGGGTCTATATCACTAGGACATGCTGATGTTCCGCAAGTTAAATCTTTTAGTGCTTTAAACATTACATAATCTCCAGGTCTTGCATAAGATTCATCTGAAACTAATGAGTTGAGTCCTCCAGCAGAAGTATTGAAGAAAAGGTTTATTGCGTGTCACCCCCTTTTTTTTTGAACTCCAAATTTTTCCATTGTTTCACTTAAATTATCAGAACAATTTGGATGTCCAAAATAACCCGCATCTTCATAATATTTTGATGTACAAGCTAAATTAAATGTATCATGTTTACCAACAGTATCTCTAATTACTTCAACCAATGGTTCATGATCAGTATCATAAAATTTAGAAAATAATCCTGGTCCCGGAAAAGTGTTTCCCATAAAAGTTCGCGTTGTTTGCCAATCTAAACCTTTTTCAATTCTTTTATCTAATTTTGCTGTATCAAATGCAACGAAGTCAGAACATTGTCTTCCCGTTGGACAAATAACTTGAATGTAATCTCCTTCTTTAACTTGAAATGATATTGCAGTTTGTCGATCAATATTTATTTCATTTAAAGGGTCGAAAATAGGATCTGGAATTATAGAGTGTTCTTTATCTTTAGTTATTTTTGCTCTTTTTATGAATATAGTTAAGTCAGTTGTAGGATTTTGTTCGTGTATTAACATGTTTGATCCTGGTGCAGAAAAAATACAATAACATTTATCTTTTGCTTGAACTTTTAAACTTTCACCTGGTCTAGTATCTTTATCAAAAATTACGGCAGACTTAGATTTATCAATATCTAAATTTCTTTTTTTTAATTGATAAGCTGCAGTTAAAGAAGCTTCATCTTTTTTTGAAAGAATCTTTTTTATTTCAGATGAGTTTTTGTTTTCTTTAAGATTTAAAATAGATAGTTCAGACTTTCCATCTTTGTTAAAAACTAAAATTTCACAAATTTGATTACCTTCATCATTTATAATTTCTATTTCATCTTCTGGGAAAATTTGAATACCAGAAAGTCCTCCACCATTAACAACATATCTTTCAACTCCAAGTGGTAAAATATTTAATCCCGGTTCTTTAATATTTAAACTAGTAGGCATATCTAATATTTCTAATTAAATTATATCAATAATCATAACTTTAGATATAAAAATTATATATAAAAATAGATAAACATCTGCATTGACTAAGCATTCAAATAGTAACATAATTAATCAACTTAATATTAAGGAAAGGGGAAAAAATGAGAAAAATAATATCTCTTTTATCTGCTTTAATTATTTCAGTATTTTCGTTTGCTGGAATAGCTAATTCAGCAGATAGCAAGAAACCTATCGTTATCCCAACACATAATTGGTCAAGCCAAATTGTAATGGCTTATGTAATTGGTGGAATTATGGAAAGCATGGGAAACAATGTAAAATATGTAAACGCTGACTCTCAAGCAGTTTATGAATCAATCCGTATTGGTGATGTAACTATATCACATGAAGTTTGGGAATCTGCATTTGGTAAATCATTTACAACAGCTTTAGACAAAGGTGGTTTGCTTGACTGGGGTGATCATGAAGCAAGAACTCTTGAGGATATGGGATATCCAAATTGGGTTGCTGAAAAAGGATTGTGCCCAGGTCTGCCAGACTGGACAGCTTTAAAAAATCCAGACTGTGCAAAAAACTTTACAACACCTGACTCTCCAGATGGAAAAGGAAGAATGTTGGAAGGTCCGCAAACTTGGCATGGTGATTTAATTCCTCAAAGAGTTGATGCATTAGGCTTAGGAGACCTTTGGTGGGTTAAATTTGCTGGAAGTGCAGATGCGCTTTGGGCAGAGTTAGCAGCAGCTAAAAAAGAAGGAAGAGGAACTATCATATTTAACTGGACACCAAACTTTACTGATGGTGCTGGTTTTACATTTATAGACTTCCCTCCATACACAGCTGGTTGTAGACCAGAAGATGGTGGAGATGGAAAATGTGGTTCTCCAGATGGTTATTTGAAAAAAGCAGTTAACGCTGATTTTCCAAAAACTCATCCAAAAGCAGCTGCAATGTTCAAAAAAATGTCATTCTCTACAAGTCAAATTGGTGCAATGGCAGCTTTAGTTGACGTTGACAAAATGACTCATGAAGATGCAGCTAAAAAGTGGTTAGCAGACAATAAGAGCGTGTGGGAAGAATTTACACACGATCATTAAGGTCTTAAGGAAAAGAAACTTATAAATCTCTCCCAACAATGTTGGGGGAGATTTTTTTTTGAATTTTTAATTCAGTGATTTAAAATATACACAAATGATCAAATTTTTTTTTTATATATTTCTAAGCTTCCTATTTTTTAATATATCATTAGCAAAAGATGTAGATATACAAGAGAATATTGATTTAAGTTTTAAATGTGATTTAGAAAAAAAAATACTTAAGAATTCTGAATATAATTACAAAACTTTTCTAGCTAAAGATATAGATGATAAAGATTTAAATAAATTTGATATTAAGGCAAAAAAACCAGACACACTTTTTATTAACGGATTATCTTTATTTCTGTCAGATAGTAAAAAACTAAATGTTAAAGTAGTAAATAAAGATGTAGTTTTATTCAAAGCAAGTGATAAAAAAAAGAATTACTCAGAGTCAGCAATTATAAATAGAAAATCAGGCGAATTAGTTCATGAAATTACAAGAAATATAAAAAGTGAAAATTCAGAAAAAGATATTTTTTTTTATTCATGCAGCAAAAGAAAGAAAAATGTGTGATTTTTTTTTAATTAAATATGTGTAAAATAATATTATGAAAAATTTAATTATTTGTGCAATTTTTAGTTTTTTTATTACATCTGAAGTTTTAGCTCGTAGCACAGGATGCAAAGAAGGAAATTGCGAAAATGGTTATGGGTTATGGGTATACACTGACAAAACAACTTACGAAGGATATTGGGTTGGTACAAAAAAACATGGCCAAGGAACAGAAACCTGGCCTAATGGATATATATATAAAGGTGAATTCGAGAATAGTGTTTGGAGCGGCCAAGGTACTTTATATTTTCCAAATGGTGCAACGTATGTAGGAGAATGGGCCAATGGATTTATGAACGGACAAGGAACTTTTACCTGGTCTGATGGTAAAGAAAAAACAGGCACTTGGATAAATGGGAAATTACAAGAATAATTAAAACAATGTTAAAAGATAATTTTTTTAATAAATTAAAAAATTTGCCAGAAACAATTAGACAGTTTGCGGGTCTTATTACTTTAACAATTATTATAATTTTATCTTTTAGTATTTTAAATATTTATTGGGGAGGGGGAGATGAGCTAATTAGAAAAATGAAATTAGAAGAAGAAAGAATAGCTGAAGAAAAAAAACTTAATGCACTTATATCCCAACTTCCATCAGGTATTCTAGTAACATTTGATGGAACAGATAATTTTAGATTGACTGATGAACTATATGAAGCAGTTTGTAACGCAACAAAACTACTTCCTCAACGTGCTATCATGGCTGCCCATTTTTTAAATTATGAAGCTTACGAACTATATAATATCAATGGTAATAAAATTGATGAAACCTATGTTAAATGGGATAAAGAGAAAAACAAATGTTTTGCTGGCTACACTGTAAGCGGAGCCAACGTTGGAGTAAATAAAACAGCAAATGTAAGTGGAGAGGTTTTAAGTTTTTTAAGTACCGGTATTGATACAAGGGTTTATTTTATTAAAAATTTTTAATGAGGAAAGGAATAAATTATATAGATTTTATTTTATCTTAATTTCGTATAACTTGATTATAAATTTATGTCTGAACCAGTAATTAAATGTGAAGCTGTTTATAAAATTTTTGGAGAAAATGCCAAAAAAATGCTTCAAGAGTCAAATGGCAATGTAGACGCAAAAACTTTTCAAGAAAATGGATGCATAGTAGGAGTTAACAATGCTTCATTTGAAGTTTCAAAGGGAGAAATGTTGGTTGTAATGGGTTTGTCTGGATCGGGTAAATCAACTTTGCTAAGATGTATTTCTAGATTAACTGATGCAACAGGTGGAAAAATTTTCATAGAAGGTCAAGATTTACTCCAATTGAACAATAAAGAACTGATAGAGCTTAGAAGAAATAAAATGGGAATGGTTTTTCAGAGTTTTGCTCTACTTCCTCATAAAACAGTTGTAGAAAATATTGCTTTCCCACTTCAAATTAAGGGAATTAAAACTGAAGATAGTATTAGTAAAGCAATGGATATGGTTAAACTTGTTGGTCTTGATGGAAGAGAAAATTATTTTCCAAGAGAACTTTCTGGAGGTCAACAACAAAGAGTAGGTATTGCGAGATCTTTAGCAGTAGAGCCTGATATTTGGTTTTTGGATGAACCTTTTTCTGCATTAGACCCATTAATTAGAAAAGAAATGCAGGATGAGTTTTTAAGACTTCAAGACAAATTACAAAAAACAATTATGTTTATTACTCATGATTTTGACGAAGCTCTAAAACTTGCAGATCGTATTGCCATTATGAAAGATGGAATAATTGAGCAGCTAGACTCACCTGCAAATATTGTTTTAAATCCCGCAACTGAATATGTAAGGAAATTTACTGAAGAAGTACCTAGAGAAAAAGTTTTATTAATACAAGATGTAATGGACCCGTCTACCACTGATAATTTGGGTGATTTGAAAGTTTTAAAAGATGAAATTATTGAAAATGTTGCTGAAAAAATTTTAACTCAAGAAAAAGCAGTAGCAGTCATAGATAATAACAACAAAATTGTAGGTTCTATTAATCCAACAAAAATAATTAATACTGTTTTTGGAGGAAGAAAAAATAGTAATTAAATTATGGAATTTGTAAAAAAATATCCAAAATTATTTCAATGGCTATTTTTATTGGTTGTATTTTTTGCCTTATGTTTTGCAATTGATGTTCCTGAAACATATAAATTTATAAGAGGTCAAGCAGAATTTGTTAAAGATCCAAATCAAAGCTCCTTCGTTTTTCTTGGTAAAGAAGTAAGATATTACGCTTTTGATGTTTTTTGGAGACTGCCTCCATTACTCGGATGGTTGCCTATATGGATAAATGACTCATTATTTTTCTTAATGAATGAGTGGATGCCAATTGAGTTTTGGAACGAAGACACTCAAGAATACAGAACGCGGCCTTTAGTTTTACAAATAAGTAGAAATTTAACTGCTTTTATGACGTTTCTAATAGAGCTGATTAGAGAGATTTTATTAGGTGGACTTGAAACTATTGTTGCATTTACTAGTTGGGATTGGATAGACAAAAACCCTTGGGCAGAGCTACCAGGTTTACCATGGACTATAGTTGCAGCAGGTTCATCAATACTTGCTTATAAGCTAAGTGGTAAAGGTCTAGCTTTGTTTGCCGGTTTAGTTATGGTTTACATTTCTATATTTGGTCAATGGAAGCCTTCGATGCAAACTCTTTCTTTTATACTAGTTGCAGCACCACTATCATTTATTTTTGGCTTAGGCTTAGGTGTAGCGGCATTTAAAAGTAAACGTATTGAGAAAGCTTTATATCCGATACTTTTAGTTATGCAAACAATGCCACAATACGCGGTATTAGTTCCTGCACTTGTTCTTTTTGGAGTTGGTGATCATGCTGCAGTAATTATAACTATGGTTGTTGCTGTTCCACCAATGATATTATTAACTATATTAGGTTTAAGAGCAATACCCCCAGAAGTTATTGAAGCAGGTAGAATGAGCGGATGTAACAACTGGCAACTAATGTTTAAAGTATTAATTCCAACCGCACGAAGAGATATCTTAATTGGAGTAAACCAGGTCATCATGGTGTGTTTTTCTATGGCTGTTATTTCTGCATTTATAGGTGCAAAAGGTTTAGGTTTTAATTTATTACTAGCCTTAAACCAACTTAATATTGGTTTAGCCTTAGAGGCTGGATTGTGTATTAGTTTAATTGCAATTCTTTTAGACAAAATGTCTTTAGCTTGGGCAAATAAACAAACAGATTATTTTGGAAACTTAACATTCTATCAAAGAAATAAAAATATTTTATTTTTTGCTGCAACAGTAATTATTGGAATTGTACTTGCTTATATTGGAACTTTTTTGTTCAAAGGTGATTACAATTATTTGTTTGAAGTTCCGCATAACAAAGGAATATCAACAGCTGATTTTTGGAATAAAGGAGTTGATTGGATCTTTGATACGTTTTTTGTTTACATAAAAGCATTTAATACATGGTTGATTCAAGATGTGCTTCAACCAATGAGAGCTTTATATTTAAGAATGCCCGCAGTAGCTACAATAGTTTTGGTTGTTGGAGCTGGATATTTAATTGGTGGGATTCGTTCAGCATTAGTAGTTTGTGGATTAACATTATTTATAGCTTTAAGTCCATGGTGGGATAGAGCATTAGTGACAGCATATATGGCAACTTTTGGAGTTGTTGTATCTTGTATAATTGGATTTACAGTTGGAACTTTATGTTTTCAAAACAAACATTCTGCGAGTTTTATGCTGGGGGTTTGTGACATATTTCAAACTTTTCCTTCCTTTGTATACTTAATTCCAGTGATGATGTTGTTTGGGATAACAGATACTTCAGTTTTAATTGCTGTTATAGTTTATGCAACAATACCTGCAACAAGATATACTATTGAAGGTCTTAGAAGTGTTCCTGCGGGTTTGCATGACGCTGCAACAATGTCAGGTGTAAATAAATTCCAGAGATTGACCAAAATAGAATTTCCTTTAGCTTTTCCTCATATGATGCTTGGCTTAAATCAAACAATCGTATTCGCATTGTTTATGGTGATAATAGGAGCCTTTATTGGAACAGAAGATTTAGGACAATACATTTTAAAAGCTTTATCTGATAAAAAAGGAGCAGGTATAGGATTTACTCTTGGTATATGTGTAGCATTCATAGGTCTGATATTTGATAATTTAATTCGAACTTGGGTAGATAAAAGAAAAAAACATCTAGGCATAGATTAAAATTGTGAGAAAATTTCTCATTGCTATTGATCAAGGAACTACTTCAACTAGAGCGATTTTGTTTGATGCCAGGGGCAATATAAAATTTATATCTCAATTTGAGTTTAAACAATATTTTCCAAAAAATGGATGGGTAGAACATAATCCAAATGAAATTTGGTTAACTACATTAAAAGCATTAAAAAAAGTTATAGCAAAAGCAACTGAGCTAAAAGGAAAAATAATAAGCATAGGAATAACTAATCAGAGAGAAACTACTATTTTGTGGAACAAAAAAACAGGCAAACCAATTTATAATGCAATTGTTTGGCAAGATAGAAGAACTCAAAAATATTGTGAGGAACTTATAAAGAGAAATTATGAAAATAATTTTAGAAAAAAAACAGGTCTTTTTATTGATCCATATTTTTCAGCAACAAAAATAAAGTGGATTTTAGAAAATGTAAAAAGCTCAAAGAAGTTACTTAAATCAAACAATTTACTATTTGGAACAGTAGATACTTTTTTAATATGGAAACTTACTAACGGGAAAAAACATTTAACCGAAGCCACTAATGCGAGTAGGACTATGTTATTTAATATTAATAGCAATAAATGGGATAAAGAAATTTTAAAAAAATTAAATATTTCAAAAAATATTTTGCCTGAAGTAAAAAATTCTGCAGACAATTTTGGATTTACTAATAAAAAAATTATTGGACAAGAGATTCCTATATCTGCTGTTTTAGGTGATCAACAAGCTGCTGCAGTAGGCCAAGCGTGTTTTGCAAAAGGTTCAGTCAAATGTACTTATGGTACTGGAGCTTTTATTATTATGAACACTGGGTCAAAAAAAATTTATTCAAAAAATAAATTATTAACTACAATTTGCTATAGAATAAATGGAAAAAATACTTATGCATTAGAAGGTTCAATTTTTATAGCAGGTGCTGGCATTCAATGGTTAAGAGATAAATTAAAATTAATTAATAATGCATATGAAACAGAAAAAATTGCTAAATCAAAAAAAAATAATGATAATGTTTATGTGGTTCCTGCATTTAGTGGGATGGGAGCACCTTATTGGAGACCTAATGCTAGAGGATTAATAACAGGATTAACGAGAAATAGTGATTGGAAAAATTTGGTAAGAGCTACTATTGAGTCTGTTGCGTACCAAAGTTATGATTTATTTAATAGCATGAGAAAAGATGGATTAAAGCCTAAGTTTGTAAAAGTTGATGGAGGTATGGTAGCTAATAATTGGTTTTCTCAATTTTTATCAGACATTATAAATTTAAATGTTATTAGACCGAAGATTCTAGAAACAACAGCCTTAGGAGTCGCTCTTTTGGCTGGGTATCAAGCTGGAGAGTTCAAATCGTTAAATGAAATTCAAATAAGGTGGAAAAAAGATAAAATTTTTTCATCTAAATTAGACAAATCAGTGAGAAATAACTTATTGAGTGGTTGGAAGTTAGCTGTCGAAAGAACTTTATTATAATTAAAAATTACTACTTCAAAAAAGTTTTCATTGAGTCATCCATAGCTGAAGCCCAAGGAGTATGATGAATAGGTGCAACTGAGCCAGTAACAGGAGATGAGAATGACTTATTCCTATATGTTGAAATATCTTCAACTTTGTGATGTTCCCATTCTTTGAAATGTTTACGAATTAATTCAAAATCTATTTTTGGATAATCTGACATTTCGTGCAGTTCTTTTGTATATTCAGTTTGAAAATCAATCATCTGATCCGGATTTTCTAACTTTTCTTCTATTGAAACCCACTTATTAATATCTTTTTCAATCTCATTATCATTTGGAATTTGAATTTTACCCATTATTACATCTCTTGCATACCAAGCTTGGCAGTCAAACATATTAAATGTGTGGAACTGATCTTGCATCCCAAGATATATAAGTTTGTGATTATCTTGCCATACAACACCTTTGTATAGTTTGGGCGGATACAATCTATTTCCAGTTTTTAGATTTAAATTCTCTTCTAAAAACGGAAAGTGGTGAAGGTAACCTGTACATAAAATTACAACATCAGCTTCTTGTTCAGTTTTATCTTTAAATATTGCTTTTTTACCTTCAAGCCGATCAAGGTAATAAACTTCTTTCATACCATTTGGCCATTTGAAACCCATAGGATTGTGCCTGTATCCTATTGTTACACTTTTAGCTCCATACTTATTGCATTGCAGAGCCACATCCTCGGCAGAATAACTACTACCTAAAACTATAACATTTTTATCTCTAAATTCTTCAGCATCTCTAAAATCATGTGAGTGCATAATTCTTCCAGGAAATGAGTCCATTCCTTTATACTGAGGTATAAATGGAACAGAAAAATGTCCGGTTGAAACTATTACATAGTCAAAATTATCTTTTAAATTTTCACTACTAGTTTTATTTTGATAGCTAACTTCAAATTTATCAGAATTATAAATAACATTTGTTACTTTGGTGTTAAATTTTATTTTATCTTTCAAATTTCCCTTGCTAACTCTACCAATTATATAATCATGCAAAACTTCTCTTGGAGGAAATGAAGGAATAGGTTTACCAAAATGTTCATCAAAAGAGTAATCTGCAAATTCTAAACATTCTTTTGGTCCATTCGACCAAAGATATCTATACATGCTATTAGGAACAGGGTCTCCATATTGATCAGAGCCTGTTCTCCAACTATAATTCCAAAGACCACCCCAATCTTCTTGTTTTTCAAAACATACAATTTCTGGAATTTTTTCACCTTTTTTTTCAGCCTGCTCAAAAGCTCTCAGCATCGAAAGTCCACAAGGACCCGTTCCTATAATTGCTACTTTTGTCATTTAACTATAACCCTTTATAAATAAATTTATAAACTCATTCTAATAATAAAAAATATAAAATTAAAACTATTTTTTAGATTGAAATTAATTGTTATTGGATATCTACTTTGATTAATTGGTTTATGAAAAAAAATATAAAATTTATAATATTTATTATTCTCGCTATAATTGCACTGTACCTTACTAGAGTTAATTATGGAGATCACAGTAAAAGTAAATCAATTTCAGCATGTATTATAGCTCAAAAAAATAAATCATCAAATATGACTAGAGCAGAAGCTGAAAAATATTGCAAAGATGAGATAAATAAAAAAATTAATAAATAAAAAAGCTATTATTAAAATGTATAATTTGTCTCAAGATCAAGTAAGTCAATATAACGAAGATGGTTTTATCGCACCTATAAATGTTTTGTCTGAAAATGAAGCTGGTGAAGTTAGAGAAGAGATAGAACGCATAGAAAAAGATTGGCCAGATGAACTTTCAGGATTAGGAAGAAATTATGTTCATCTTATTTCTCCGGTTTTTGATAAAATTCCGCATAACTCAAAAATATTAGATGCAGTAGAGAGCATTATCGGAAAAGACATACTTGTTTGTGGAACTACACTATTTATTAAAAATCCAGATAAAAAAGGTTTTGTTAGTTTTCATCAAGATGCAAAATATATAGGATTAGAACCTTATAACTGGGTTACGGGTTGGTTAGCCGTAACCGATGCCAATGAAGAAAATGGATGTATGAGAATGTGGAAAGGATCTCATAAAGAAGATTTACAATTTCATAATCAAAAATTTAATGAAAACAATCTTTTAACAAGAGGTCAAACAGTAGAAAATGTTCCAATTGAAAAAACATCTCCTGTTATATTAAAAGCAGGTCAATTATCGCTTCATCATCCAAAGATTATCCATGGCTCTGGACTTAATAGAAGTAAAGAGCGACGTATTGGTTTTGCTATACAAAGTTATATTGGATGCAATGTAGATCAAGTTTTGGGTAAAATGTATGTGCAACTAGCTAGAGGAAAAGATACTTTTAATTATCATCAACATGTCAAAAGACCCTCTGGATTAATGAACAATATTGATGTTGCATCTAGAAAAAAAGCAAATGAAGAATTGTCAAAAATATTTTATAGTGGATCTAAAAAAATAGGAAAATTTTAAAATGACCTTAATGAATGAGAAGCTTAAATTGTTAAGTTGCAGTGAGTTTAGGATTTTTCTTAAAAAATTAATTGATGATAAAATTGAAAAGGAGTGGACAGCTGATTTTATAGATAATTTGAATTTAATAATGATACCAAGGATGACAATCAAAAGAAGATATGAAAATAAAGGAATTGATTTAATAAAATTAATTAATGACTCAAGTTATTACAATAAAGTAAAAAAAAATATTAATTCTAGAGGGAGTTTAGAATTTAAAGATAAGTAAAATTTAAGATAAATAAATTTTATCTGACAATCCGTAGACAAGGACCGAACTTAATATTAAAAAAACTATTGGAGCAATTATTCCTTCATTCGAAGTTTTTTCATTTATACCAGTTTTATCAATTTTAATTGAGTAGAAATTGGTTAAAAAAACACAAGCATGTATAATCACCAATAGATTAAAAAACGCCCAAGTTCCTTCAACACCGTTAGGTCTTACAAACATAATGTAAAGAGCCATTATTACCCAGCCAATCATTAGTGCTCCGACAAATCTAACAATAATTGCTGCGCTATGATCTATATCAAATTTATCCATAAATGATTTGGTTCCAACAATTGTTTGAAAACAATAAACTGCTATTCCTATAAAATGTGCAAGAAATATTATTAAATAAAATATTCCGTTAAATTTTTCGATCACAATTTAATTTTATAAGATTCTTTTATAGCTTTCAATGATCTTATCCCAATGAAAATTTTGGGAATACAATTTTGCTGCTTTTCCATACTCTAAATGCTTATTATTTTTAAATATTAGATCTATATGAGAATAAATATCATCTAAATTATTTCCATCACAAATAAGTCCAGTTTTTTCGTGAATAATTGCATCGGAAGCTCCACCATCTTTTCCACCTATAGATGGAATCCCATATTGTGCCGCTTCAATAAAAGCAATACCAAAACCTTCTACAGAACTATTATGTATTATTGATGGCATTATAAAAATGTTTGATTTTGCAACCAAAGCATTTTTTAAATCATTTGGAACATCTTTTAAAAAAATCACATGATTTTCTAATTTAAGCTCTATTACCAACTTTTTTAAATTTTCTTCTTCATCTCCATATCCAATGCAAGTGTAAATAATATCAGGATAAATTTCTTTAAGATTTCTAACTGCCATTATTACTTTTTGGTGGTTTTTTCTTTTATCAAATCTTGAAACTGTAATGAGTTTATATTTTTTTCCTTTTAATATTTCATCAGCTTTAATGAGATCATTTTTAGGAATTTTTGAAACTGGATCTACACCAGGATTAATTACTTCTATTCTGCTTTCTTCTACCCCGATCTCTATTGCTAAATTTTTAGTAAATTTAGAATTTGCAATAACATGGTCTACATTATTTAAAACTTCTAGAATTTTTTTATTAATTCTTGATCCTTTTTTATGATTAATTTCTTTTGAATGAATTAAACATATTTTCTTTTTTTTTGATTTGATTAATTCCAAACTTTTCCAGTGATCTGAAATTATACATTTAACTTTTTGATTTTGATTTAAATATTCGTTTACCAAATGTGGTTTTCTATATTTTCTTAATATTTTAATACCTTTTACTCTTTCAATCGAAAACGAAACTTTTTTATCAAACACTTCATGATTTTCGCTGTAGTCAGCAAATACTTTTATCAAGTCAATTTTAGCAAGAGATTTTGCAAGACCCCACATTAGATTCTGCATTCCTCCCACTTCAGGAGGAAATGTTCTTGTAACAATTAAAAACATTAGTTTTTAATCCATTTTATATTACAACCCATACTCGGTATTTGTTCTTTTGGACCTACACCAGTTTTAGCTATCATTTTCATTGCCTTTAATAAATCGCTATCTCCACCTTGAACAGGTTTTAAATCTTTTAACTCCCTTATTCTTCCTCGGTATTGAAGTTCTAGATTATTATTATAACCAAAAAAATCTGGCGTACATACAGCATTATATTTTTTTGCAATTTCTTGTTTCTCATCAAAAATATAAGGAAAACCAAACTTATTATTATTAGAAAACTCAATCATTTTTTCAAATGAATCTTCTGGATAATTTACAGTGTCATTTGACATAATCGCTACAGATTTAATTCCGTCTTTTTCTAAATGTTTGCAATCTGAAACTATCTCTTCGATTACAGCCTTAACATAAGGACAGTGATTGCAGATAAACATAATTAAAGTTCCCTTTTCACCATTAATGTCATTTAAAGAAATTATTTTATGATCTGTTGATTTTAGTTCAAAGTGATCTGCTTTTTTCCCAAAATCACATATTGGAGTTTTTGTAAGCGACATGATAAAAGAATATATAAATTATGTTTTACGATTTGGAAAATAAAAAACCAAAAAACTCTGGCGAAAATTGGGTAGCACCTAATGCTACAGTTATTGGCGATGTTACTTTGGAAAAAAATACAAGTATTTGGTTTAATGCGACATTAAGAGGAGACATAGAAAATATACATATAGGAGAAGGATCAAATGTACAGGATGGTAGTGTTCTACATACTGACCCAGGGTACCCTTTAAAGGTTGGACGAAATGTTACTATCGGACATTTAGTTATGCTTCATGGATGCACCATAGGAGATAATAGTTTAATTGGAATTGGAGCTGTTATTCTTAACAATACAAAAATCGGAAAGAATTGCATCATCGGAGCAAAAGCCTTAATAACTGAAAATAAAGATATTCCAGATAACTCTCTAGTTGTAGGATCCCCTGGTAAAGTTATTAGAAAACTTACAGAAGATGAGATTGCAGCTGTTCATAAAAATGCAGTTCGTTACCAAGAAAACTGGAAAAAATACTCAAAATCTTTAAAATAAAAAAATGAAAAAAGTTATACTAACATTTTCATTTTTAACTATTTTAATTTCAAACGTCTATGCTGACAAATGTTATGATAGCGATACAACACCAGTTATTTTAGATAGCGATAAAAAACCTGGTAGATTTTTTGAAGATCAGCCAGATGTTAACGATGATTTTCAAATTCATATTGTTTATACCTTATTAAAAGACTCTAAAGATAAAGAAGGGGATATCAACGGAAAGTTGGAAAAATGGATTGAAACTGCAGATAAATGGATTTTAAAAACTACAGCAAAAGCAAACAAGGAATCAAATTTTAATAATGGAGAAGGTCAGAAGTTAAAATGGGATAGACGTAAAGACGGAAAGTTAGATATTACATTTCTTAGATTAAACAGAACTAAGAAAGACATGAAAAAGTCTAAGTGGGGTAGTTGTGGAAATGTATTTGGAAGATCTATAGCTAATAATGGCATGAACAATCCTAAGAAAATTTATTTTAACTTTGGAGATTATACTCATAAAGATTGGCCATTTTCTGGTGGGTTTCCAATATTTAGTGTATTTTCTAAACATCAAAAAAAATGGCCACTTAATAATAAAGAGGTCGGATATTTTATATTGCACGAGGTATTGCATGCTATGGGAGGAATTTTTACATGTTCACCAAATTTTTTTGAAGGACATAACACAAAAAATAATAAAAGCAGTGGTGATATGATGTCAAGACATGTTGGTGAAGGAGGTAGAAAGCTAGATCCAAAAAATGATGATTATTGGGGGCACAAAAATAAAACTTGCCCAGACATGCAAGACAGCGTTTACTTTACACCTACATCAGACACTCCTTTTGATCCTTTTGAAGTTACTTGCTTGCCAAAGGATAAATGGAAATTTACCAAACATGATTACCAAAATATTGAAGATAGAAGAGGAAAAGGTGGACAGTGTTTTTACGCTCGAGGAGATGTTAATGTACCTTGGAAAAATGAACTTGGTATATTTGAAAGAAATTAAATGAAAAAAATATTATTAGCATTACTAATTAGTTTATTTAGCACATCTCTATTTGCTTCAGATGAAAAACCAGGTAGGTTTTTTGAAGATCAACCAGATGTTACAGATGATTATCAAATTCATTTTATTTATATGTTAGCTGCTGATGGTAAAGACCGTGAGTATGATATAAATGGTAAAATAGAAAAATATGCCGAACAAATGAATAAACTTCATGAAAAGCATAGTAAAAAAGTTAAAGGTTCTTCAGGAGCTAAAAAATATAAATTTGATTATCGAAAAGATGGAAAATTAGATGTTACTTTTATTCGTTTAGATAAAAAACGTAAAAAACTTAATAAACATATAAATAATAATTACAGAGGATGGTTGTGGTTAAATGGATTTAATAATCCAAAAAAACATTATTTTACATTTGCTGATGTCACAAGTCCAGATGGTGGTGAAGGTGGAGTTGGAATGGCATCAGTTTTTTTAAAAAGCAAATACAACAGAAAAGCAGTTAACATGATCCGTACAGCTGTTCATGAATTACATCATGCAATGGGAGGAGGTTTTGCTTGTGTTCCGGGTATGAGTGGAAATGCTCATTGGTCAGGAAACAGACAAGATACAATCCAGTTACAAATTTTTATGGGAAAAGCTTATGTTCATGATGAAGAAGGATGTCCAAAAGGAGAAGACTCGGCTTATCTAACACCAACTTCAAAAGATCCTTATGATCCATTTAAACTTATATGTTTAAATGAATGGGGTAAGTACAATCATCCAAAACTAGTGAAACTTAGAGAAAAACAAGCCAATGATCTTAAAAAAGGTAAATGGAATTATAGAAGTGGAGGATCTGGATGTAAGTTTACTTATTGGGACAGAGATGGATCAGGTGGAATGAAAATATTTGATGAGCAAGAAGCAAAAAGAGCCTATGAACGTCATTAAATAATTGGTTAAATTTACCAATGAAAATATTTTTAGTTCTATCAATATTATTTTTCGTATCTTTTACTAGCCTTGGCTATGGAGGTGAAAGATTTATTCCTCTTGAGTTATTTACAGGTGGAGAAATTAGAAGTGATACTGAAATAAAGTTTACAAAAGCAAATTTAGTTTTTGGAGACAAAAAAAGAAAAAAAATAATAGGTCCTGAAGACTGGGAACATCCTAATACAGGAGAAAAAATAAAAGTTTATAAAAGAACAAGAAAAGGTCAAAGTGGTTTAAAAACACAGTTATTCACCATAACAAATGATGGTCAATGTATTGGAAGAGTGTGGGATAGTAGACGTGGTGGACGAGTAATTAAAAATGGGTGCAAGTTTCCCCTAGGTGTATGGAAAGAAGGTGAAACTAGAACTTTTTTAGGTTCATCAGGAGGAAAAACTAGAAAAATTGAACTAAAAATTTTGAAATTAGGAAAAAAACAAAAAGATAGCGTAAAGTTTAATTGGAAACTTTATGATGGATCTGGAAAATTAATGGATAATAACGATTATACTTTTTCACCAGGTAAAGCAATGTCTGGACTTAAAGATCATTAATCAAATAGAAGGCTATTAATAGAATAAATTATTAATCCTAAAATAATTATAAAAAAAATACCAAAAGCAACTTGTTCTAGTGATTTTTTTTTAACTTTAGTTTTGCCCTGTTTGTATTTTCTTATTTGAATTATGCCAAATCTCATAGTGAATATACCTATAATTATTAGAGATAAATAAAATATAAAACTATATAGCATTTTTTAGAGATAAAACTTTAAAGGATACTTTAATTTTAGGAAATTGTTTTTTTAAATTCTTTTTTAATTTATTAAATGAATTTTTATGTATCCTGTTTTCAATTGATGAGTTAAATTTCTTATTATTATTTGCTATTTTTGCTGCACCACAATCTTTATGATTAACAACAATCAGTTTGTTTATTTTGTGCAATTTTATTGATGTTTCTAAATTTTCCCAAAATGTAGAGTGCCATTTTTTAAATTTTTCATTTGTTACGCCAATTGAACCTCCGGCAATAGTAAAGGCACTGAATTTTCCTGTAAGTTTTTTTTCTTTTAAATATTTATGCACTGGTTTTTGGAATCTTGGATCCATGCAAGATAGGACCATTGCTTCATATTTTTTTGACATAACTTTATGGAACCAACCAACTTTCTTTATTATTTTCTATATCAAATCTAGCTCTTCTATGACCTTTTGCAGCTAAATAAAGCCATTCAATACTTTGAATTTTACACTGAATAACAGTAAAATTTTTATAACCTTCTTCACTTTGTTCCATTGAAAATTCGAAATTATCTAATTCAGGTTTTAATCCAGATGTTGGAGTAGGAGACTCTGTACCAGGCCCATTATCAACTAAATAACATTTTCGACTAATGTGACCTGTTTTTTCCCAAGAACTTTTAGTTACCTCATTGTTGTGATTAATAGTACATACTGCTTTTAATCTTACTTGGATTTTTTCTTCCTTATCGTAAAAAAGCATAGAAGCATTTTTATTATTTTTTATTTTAGGAATTTTATCTGATCTTATATCGCTATGAAATTGTACTAGATTATTTGTTTGATCAGATTTTCTAAGAACTACTATTCTTCCATCAAAGTCTTTTTGATCTCCGCAAATAAATACAGGAATTCTAAATTGAGAACTTCTATTAGTCACAGCATCATCTAGCATTGACCAGATCTTTTTTTTGATCTCGATAAAATCCTCGTAGTAAGGAACAGTATCACTCACAAATTATTTTTTCTTTTTTAAAAGAGCAATCAAGCTAGAGTTATCCCAACGATTACCACCCATTTCTTGAACTTTAGCGTAATAACCATCTACAATTTCTGTCACTGGAATTGGAGATCCATTTCTTTTTGCTTCCTCAATTACAATTGCTAGATCTTTTCTCATCCAATCTACAGCAAAACCAAAATCAAATTTATTATCTGTCATTGATCGATATCTATTTTCCATTTGCCATGATTGCGCAGCTCCTTTTGAAATAGTATCCATAACTTTATCCATATCTAGGCCAGCATTGATACCAAAGTTAATAGCCTCGGATAAACCTTGCACAGCACCTGCTATACACATTTGGTTCATCATTTTAGTAAGTTGACCACTTCCAGATGGGCCAATTAGGTTTACTTTTTGACTATAACAGTCAATTATATGCTTAGCTTTTGAAAATATTTTTTCATCACCACCGACCATTACAGTTAATTTTCCACTTTCGGCACCTGGCTGTCCACCAGAGATAGGCGCATCTAAAAAATCAAAACCCTTATCTTTTGCAGCTTTATAGAGCTCTCTACAAATTTCAGCTGATACAGTTGAATTATCAATATACACGGAACCTTTTTTAGCTGTATTGTATAACCCATTTTCACCCATTGAAACTTCCCTTAGGTCATTGTCATTTCCAACGCAGGTAAAAATATATTCAGCATCTTTAGCAGCCTCAGCTGGTGTATCCGCTTTTGTTCCTTTGTATTCACTAATCCATTTGTCTGCTTTCGATCCCGTTCTATTAAAAACAGTTACATTATGTCCCGCTTTTGATATATAACCAGCCATTGGATAACCCATTACCCCAAGACCTATGAAAGCAACATTACAAGTCATAAATATTTTATATGTTTAAAAATTTAAGTTTAAAAGTAATTATATTTGGATTTATTTTTACATTTTTTTCTAGTTTTGGACAGAGTTTTTTTATTGGATTATTTAATTCGAGCATAAGGGAAACTTTATCCATCACACATGGACAATTTGGCACCATTTATGCATTAGCCACTCTATGCAGTAGTTTGCTTCTGATTTGGATGGGAAAGAAAATAGATGATGTAAATGTGTTAAAATTTGCAATTTTTGTTACATTTCTTTTGTCTTTCTCAACTTTTTTCTTTTCTAAAACATCATCTGTTACTTTTTTGTTTGTTGCTATTTTTTTATTGAGATTTTCCGGACAAGGAATGATGTCTCATACAGCATCGACTACAATTTCAAGATATTTTACAAAGTCTAGAGGTAGAGCGTTAAGTATTGGATGGTTTGGTTTATCATCTGCTGAATTTATTTTACCAGTTTTAATAGTTTATTTATTAACCTTAATGGCTTGGCAAGAATTGTGGCTAATTTTTTCATTAATAATTTTAATCTGTTTACCCTTGGCATCTTATTATTTAGTTAAAGATGTAAAATTAAATACTAGAGAAACCAATGCAGACAAAAATTCTAAGGAAGAAAAAATAAAAAACTGGAAAAGAATTGAAGTATTAGGTGATTATAGATTTTATATTATTTCACTGAATATGTTAGCAATGCCTTGGATTGCTACAGGTGTTTTTGTTTATCAATCGTTTATTACAAATTCAAAAGGATGGGGCGATTATATTATTGCCCAATCTTTTATGTCTTATTCAATTTTTTCTGTAATAACATTGTTAGTCTCAGGTTATTTAATAGATAAATTTACAAGTAGAAAATTGCTTATCTATATGAATGTCCCACTATTGTTAGGAACTTTTATAATCATATATTTTGATGCTCCACAATCAGCTTTTTTATTTTTGGGACTTGTAGGTATTTCCAATGGACTAGCTAATTTATTAGGATCATCTACATGGGCAGAAATTTATGGTGTTAAATATATTGGATCAATTAAAGCGTTGACCACTGCTCTAATGGTGTTTGCTACTGCTTTTGGAACGGCATTATTTGGTTTTTTAATAGATGCTAGGTTTTCAATAGAAGAAATCGCAACAATTTCCGCGATCGCAATAACCGTATCAATAGCGTTGCTTTTCTTGATAAGAAACAAGTTAAATCCTGTTTATTTATAGATACTGCTTGATTTTTTTTATCTCGAGGTATATGTAACCGATCATGGCTAGAGTTACAGTAGAAGATTGTATAGATAAAGTTGAAAGTCCTTATGAGTTAGTTTTGGTCGCTAAAGAAAGAGCAACTCAATTAAATTCAGGCTTAGAACCGACCTTAGATAGAGATAACGATAAAAATACTGTTATTTCTTTAAGAGAAATTGCAGAAGAAAAAATAAAGGTTAAAGAATTAATTGAATCAGCAGTATATAAGTTAAGAAAACATGTTGAGCAAGTTGACGATACAGGTGACGAAGAAGAAGAAATAGGTGATGATTTTGAGAACTTATACAAAGGTGAAATTTCAAAAAGCGGTGTTCCAATTCTTCCATCAAAAAGAGCTAGAAAAATTCCAGAAAAAATTCAAGTTTCAAATGAAGATTTAGAAGAACTACAAAACAATAACGAAACATCAGCCCCAGAACCTGTCGAAAGCACTGATGAAGAAGCTTCATCAGATGTTTCTTTAGATGAAATTAAAGAAGAAGAAGTTCAGGCAGATGAACAAGCTGACCAAGAATCTTCAAATAGTTAAAAAAATAAGATATTAATCTTACATCATGAATAGAAAAGTATCTGTAGCACCTATGATGGATTGCACTGACAAGCATGAAAGATTTTTTTTACGTTTAATAAGTAAAAATGTTCTGTTGTATACAGAAATGATTGTATCTGAAGCTATCGATAGGGGAGATAGAGAAAAATTACTATCATTTAATTTAGAAGAAAAACCAGTCGCTCTTCAATTGGGCGGCTCTTCTCCAAAATTATTATCCAATGCAGCAAAAATTGGAGAAGAATTTGGATATGATGAAATTAATTTAAACCTTGGATGTCCAAGTAAAAAAGTTCAAAAAAATAAATTTGGAGCATGCCTAATCAAGGAACCAAAATTGGTAGCAGATTGTTTGAGTGAAATGCAATCTAAAACAAAATTACCAGTAACCGTTAAAACGAGAATTGGTTATGATCAAGTTGAAGACTATGATCATTTATATAAATTTATAGATACACTTAAATCTACTGGAGTTAAAACATTTATTATACATGCAAGAAAAGCAATGTTAGGAAAGTTTACTCCAAAGCAAAATTTGAATATTCCTCCCTTAAAATATGAAATGGTTTATAAATTAAAAGAAGATTTTAAAGAATTAGATATTATAATTAATGGTGGAATTTCATCTACGGAACAAATCAAAAATCATATTAAAAAAGTTGATGGTGTTATGATGGGTAGATCAATTTATCATTCACCTTATTTATTAGCAGATATTGAAAAAGAAATTTTTGACAATGAAGATGTTCCCTCAAGACAAGAAGTTGTTGAAAGGCTTGTAACTTATTTGAAAAATGAAATTAAGAAAGGCACAAGAGTAAATCAAGTTATGAGACATACTCTAGGTTTATTTCATGGTCAAACAGGATCAAATTTTTGGAAAAGATATTTAAGTGAAAATATGTGTGTAAGGGATGCGGATATTCAAAAGGTAGATCATATTTTGGATAAAGTTAAATTAAATCAAGTAACCCAACCCACAGGACAAATTGATTAACGAAATTTTTTCAAACCAATATATTTTTATAATAATATTAATGGTGCCAACAGCAGCAATTGCTGGTTTTTTTGCCGGTCTATTTGGCATAGGAGGTGGCTTAATAACAGTTCCATTTTTATTTTTTATATTTGAATATTTAAATATTAACCAAGCATATTTGATGCATTTGTCTGTTGGAACGTCTTTTGCTATTATTATTCCAACTTCAATAGTTTCTGTGTTAACCCATAAAAAACATAATTCAGTTGATATGAGTATAATTAAAAGCTATGGAATTTTTGTAATTTCAGGAGTCTTGCTAGGTACTATTTTAGCTGCCAATTTAAAAACTAAATCTCTATTATTATTTTTTACTGTAGTAGTATTTTTTCTAGGTGCATATCTTTTGAATATTAAAGATAAGACAGCAAAACTTAAGTCCAACTTTGGTTTAACCGCAAAAATTATATTAGGTTTTATTTCTGGTTTTATCTCGGCCCCAATGGGGATTGGTGGAGCTGTAATGAATGTGCCTATACTTAGATATTTTGGTTACTCAATAAACAGAGCGATTGGAAGCGCTTCGGCTATAGGATTTATTATAGCTTTATTTGGAGGATTGGGTTTTTTTTTAACCGGCTCTTATTTAAATGCAAATTTACCCTTAAGTATAGGTTTTATTAATATACCAGCTTTTTTAATATTTATTCCAATAACAATGTTTATGGCAAGGGTAGGGGCAAATACTTCAAATAAAATGGATAAACCAAAGTTACAAAGATTTTTTGGAATTTTTTTATACGTTATTGGAACTTTATTTTTGTATAGATACTTAAGTATTTGATTTTTTAAAGGTGGCTTCAGTCTCCCTCCACCACCTCAATTAATATATTAACTGATTCTCTTTAAATAAATAAACTCGTAATAATTGAATTTTTTTAAATCTTTTGATCGTATTCTCCAATACTTCCATTTTTTTTAAGCAAATCATCAACGAAATCGAAAATTTTCTTCTTTCTTTCCTCAGAAGTTGGACTTTCTGTAACTATAACCAATGAAGGTTTATTTGATGATGCCCTAATTAAACCCCAGGAACCATCTTTAAATGAAAATCTTATACCATTCACAGTTAATATTTCTGTAATTTCTTGTCCATCAATTTTATTTTTATTATTTTGCATTTCTTTGATTTGTTTAACTAAATCTTCAACAACCTGGTACTTTTTGCTATCTTCACAAAAAGGTGCCATCGTCGGTGTTTGGTAAGTTTTTGGCAATTCACTTATAATTTCACTCATTTTCTTATTTTGATTATTCAATAAATGACATACTTGTATAGCTGAATTAATTCCATCATCGTAACCATAACCTAAAGGTTCATTAAAAAAGAAATGTCCACTTTTCTCAAAACCAGCTAAAGCTTTTTTTTCATTTACTTTTCTCTTAATATGAGAGTGTCCCGTTTTCCAATACAATGTTTCGCATTTATTACTATGTAGAACCTCATCTTTTGCATAAAGCCCTGTTGACTTCACATCAACTACAAATTTGGATCCTTGGTATTTTTTTGATAAGTTTCTAGCAATTAATAATCCAATTTTATCTGAAAATATTTCATTTCCATTATTATCTATTACACCCACCCGATCACCATCGCCATCAAATCCAAAACCTATATCAGCGTTATTATCTTTTACAGTTTTCGAAATTGCATGCAACATTTCTAAATCCTCAGGATTAGGATTATATTTAGGAAAAGTAAAATCTAAATTACAATCTAGCTCTATAACTTCACACCCAATTCCTCTCAAAATATCTGGAGCAAATATACCAGCTGTTCCATTTCCACAAGCAACTACCGCCTTTATTTTTTTATTCATTTTATTTACATTTATTAAATCCTCTTTATAAATTTTTTGAAAATTATTAATTTGTTTTTCATTTCCATTACCTTTGATAAATCTTTGGTTTAAAGTAATTTCTTTTAGTTCATTCATTTCTTCTGGAGCATGAGTTAAACCTTTTTTGATACCCATTTTAACACCTGTCCAACCATTTTCATTATGACTGGCTGTAACCATTGCTATTGCGTCTGAATTTAAATTAAATTGAGCAAAGTAAACCATTGGAGATAATGATAAACCTATGTCTTCAATAAAACACCCTGTAGAAATCAATCCTTTTTTTAAAGCGCTTTTAATATCTTCGCTATATGATCTATAATCATGGCCAACTACAACTCTTGGATTATTTTTTTTTGTATGATTAATGATTTGACTTCCAAGACCTCTTCCTAAATTCTCGATTCCCTTCAAATTTATATTTTCGGGGTACAACCATCGAGCATCGTACTCCCTAAATCCTAAAGGGTCTATTTTCACTGAATCATTCATGTGGATATATGTACATTTTTTTGAGTTTTTTATTGATAATTTTTTATAAAGTTCTATAAATGTTCTATTGAATTACTGTTTATTTAGTATATTAAGTAATTCTACATACAACATCTAGTTGTTTTACAATATTAAGTAATTAAAAAAAAGGGAGTTAAATGAACAAAGTTTTGTCTCAAGTATTAAGGAAAGCTGTCACCAATTTTTCTCCTGAAGTAACAGAATATTCTAAAGATAAAAGGCCAGATTTATTTTCCCTAAATCAGGAAACTGAATTATTTCAAAACTCGAAAGGCATAACTATCAAAATTGATAGATCCAGAGATAACAATCTAACAGAATTTGGCAGAGCAACATTGAGCGACAGATATCTTGGAGCAAATGAGTCTTTTCAAGACTTGTTTGCAAGAGTAGCAAGTCATTATTCAGATGATAACTTGCATGCTCAAAGATTATATAACTATATTAGCAATCTATGGTTTATGCCAGCAACACCAGTTTTGTCAAACGGTGGAACAAAAAGAGGTTTGCCTATTTCATGTTTTTTAAATGAAGCAGGTGATAGTTTAAATGGAATTTTAGATTTATGGAGTGAAAATGTATGGCTTGCCGCTAAGGGTGGAGGAATTGGAAGTTATTGGGGCAATCTAAGATCTATTGGAGAAAAAATTGGTAGAGTAGGAAAGACTTCAGGAATCATTCCATTCATTAAAGTAATGGATTCCTTAACTATGGCAATAAGCCAAGGTTCATTAAGAAGAGGTTCAGCTGCCTGCTATCTACCAATTGATCATCCTGAAATAGAAGAATTTATAGAAATGAGAAGACCAACAGGGGGTGATCCTAACAGAAGATCATTAAATCTTCATCATGGAGTTTTGGTTTCTGATGCTTTTATGAGGGCTGTAGAATTAGATGAACAATGGGCATTAAAAAGTCCAAAAGATAAATCTGTTCAATCAACAGTGTCAGCAAGAAATTTATGGATAAGATTGTTAACTGCAAGAATAGAAACAGGAGAACCTTATATTGTATTTATAGATACAGTTAACAGAATGATACCCCAACATCATAAATTGGCTGGCTTAAATGTTAAGACTTCTAATTTATGTAGCGAAATAACTCTACCAACAGGTATTGATAAAGATGGAAAAGATAGAACAGCGGTTTGCTGTTTATCATCACTAAATTTAGAAAAGTATGACGAATGGAAAAATGATGAAAATTTTATATCTGATGTGATGAGATTTTTAGATAACGTGTTAACCGACTTTATTGATAAAGCCCCAGAATCTTTTAGTGACGCAACTTATGCTGCTTTTAGAGAAAGAAGTGTTGGACTTGGCGTAATGGGACTTCATTCATATTTCCAAAAAAAAATGATTCCATTCGAGTCAGTAATGAGCAAAGTTTGGAACAAAAAAATATTTCAAAATATTCAAGAACAAGTAGATAAAGCATCCAAGGACTTAGCAGAAGAGAGAGGGCCTTGTCCTGATGCTGCTGATTATGGAATTAAAGAAAGATTTTCAAATAAAACAGCAATAGCACCAACAGCTTCAATATCAATTATTTGTGGGGGGACTTCACCAGGCGTGGAACCAATTGCTGCTAACAGCTATACACACAAAACTCTTTCAGGTTCGTTTAATGTGAGGAATAAATACCTAGAAAAAATATTAGAAAAATACGGAAAAAATGATGAAGAAATGTGGTCAAGTATTACAACTAACCAAGGATCAGTTTCTCATTTAGATTTCTTATCACAAGAAGAAAAAGATGTTTTTAAAACTGCATTTGAATTAGACCAAAGATGGATTGTTGATTTAGGGGCGGATAGAACTCCAAATATTTCGCAGGCTCAATCAATTAATATATTTATTCCAGCTGATATTCATAAAAGAGATTTGCATCAAATTCACTTCCAGGCTTGGAAAAAAGGTTTGAAAAGCCTTTATTATTGTAGGTCGAAATCTATTCAAAGAGCTGAAAATGTAAACGATTCAAAATCAACAGATGTAACAGCAAATGTTTACAAATCAAAACAACAAACTGAACAACCAGAATATGAGGAGTGCCTATCATGTCAGTAGCAGAAAAAATTAAAACTGAATTAAAAAAAGAAAATCAATCTAAAATTATTGTGCCAAAAAAATCAGGTTTGTTAGTTGAAAACCCGGTATACAAACCTTTTAGATATCCATGGTGCTACGATGCATGGCTAACCCAGCAAAGAATACATTGGTTGCCTGAAGAAGTGCCATTAGGTGACGATGTTAGAGACTGGCAAAAAAATCTAACTCAATCAGAAAAAAATTTATTAACACAAATTTTTAGATTTTTTACACAAGCTGACGTTGAAGTTAACAACTGTTACTTAAGACATTACACAACAGTTTTTAAACCAACAGAAGTTTTAATGATGATGACGTCTTTTGCTTCAATGGAGACGGTTCATATTGCTGCTTATTCACATTTACTTGATACCATTGGAATGCCAGAGTCAGAGTATTCTGCTTTTATGAAATACAAAGAAATGAAAGACAAATATGACTACATGCAAAATTTTAATGTTAATTCAAAAGAAGATATTGCAAAAACAGTAGCTGTATTTAGTGCTTTCACTGAAGGACTACAGTTATTTGCAAGTTTTGCAATTTTACTTAATTTTCCTAGATTTAATAAAATGAAAGGTATGGGTCAGATCGTTACTTGGTCTGTAAGAGATGAAACTTTGCATTGTAATTCAATGATAAGATTGTTCAAAGAATTTATAAAAGAAAATCCAGAAATTTGGACACCACAATTAAAGAAAGAACTTTATGAAGCATGTAGAACTATAATTCATCATGAAGATGCTTTTATTGATTTAGCTTTCGAAATGGGACCTATGGAAGGATTAACAGGAAAAGAAGTTAAAGACTATATTAGATTTATTGCAAATAGAAGATTGACCCAATTAGGTTTAGAGCCTATTTACGAAGTTGATAAAAATCCTCTAAGTTGGCTTGATACAATGCTTAATGCAGTTGAACATATGAACTTTTTTGAAGGAAGAGCAACAGAATATTCTAAAGCTTCAACACAAGGTAATTGGACAGAAGCTTTTAGTTAATTTTTAATTTATCTTTGATTTAATAGCATAACTTTTCTATGCTTAGCTCCGCTATATTTAGATAAAGGTCTAATCAATTTGTTAGCAGCGTGTTGCTCCATAATATGTGCAGACCAACCAGTAATTCTGGAAATTACAAAAATAGGTGTAAAGAAATCAGTATCAAAACCCATTAGATGATAAGTAGGACCTGTCGGATAATCAACGTTTGGATGAATATTTTTTTTTTCAATCATAACATTTTTAACAATGTCGTAAATTTTAATAAATTTTCTATCTTTTTTTATTGAAGAAACCTTTCGGAAGTATTTTTCCATTGTAGGCACTCTTGAATCTCCTTTTTTATAAACTCTATGCCCAAAACCCATCACTACATCTTTATTTTTAAGTGATTTATTAATCCATTTTAGGGCATTTTCAGGTTTCTTAATTTTATCCATCATGTGCATTACCTCTTCATTTGCTCCACCATGAAGCGGTCCTTTTAAACTAGCAATAGCACCAGTAATTGCACCATGTATATCAGACAAACTACTTGTTATGGTTCTGGCTGTAAATGTAGATACATTAAAACTGTGTTCTGCATAAAGTATCAAAGATACATCAAAAGCTTTGACTATTTCTTTACTCGGAACCTTGCCAAAGCACATATAGAAAAAGTTTTCAGAAAAAGATAAATTTTTCTTAGGTGAAATTATTTTTTTTCCTTTTCTTGCTCTAAAAAATGCTGCTAGAGCTATAGGTGTTTTTGAAAATATTCTAATAGCTTTTCGCATATTTGCTTTTGGAGAGTTATCTTTAGTTTCATTATCTTCTAAAGCCATTAAACTTACTGCAGTTCGTGCTACATCCATTGGATGTGCCTTTTTAGGCATTTTTCGAATATCACTTAAAATTTCTTTTGAAAGTTTTCTATCTTTCCTTTCTTCTTTGATAAAAACTTTTAACTGTTTTTTATTTGGAAGTTCACCGTTTAAAACTAGATAAGCTACTTCTTCAAAGCTACATTTTTCACACAGGTCTTGAACAGCATAACCTCTATACGTTAGAGAATTAATATCTGGCATTACTTGAGATACTGTTGTTTCATCAACAACAATTCCTAACAAACCTTTTTTTATTTCCTCACTCATTATTCATGACCCTCGGTACTAAAATTATAAATTTTTTCATCTAGCGAGTTATACTTTTCATACTCAACTAAATCATATAATCTTTTTCTAGTTTGCATTTTATCAATAATGTTATTTTGATGTCCATCCTCAAAAATAGCGCGCAAACCATCCTCAACACTTTTCATTGCTAATCTTTGAGTAGTTACTGGATAAATCACAATATTATAACCAAGATTTTCAAGATCTTTATAATTAAGTAATTTTGATTTTCCAAATTCAGTCATATTTGCCAATAAATAAGTATTCAATGATTTTCTGACTTTTTCAAATTCGTTTTCATCTTTTAAAGCTTCAGGAAAAATTATTTCAGCACCAGCATCGATATAGGCTTTACATCTATCAATCATTTTATCCAATCCCTCAACATTTTTTGCATCTGATCTTGCAATTACTTTAAAATTTTTATCTTTTTTAGAATTTACACACTCTTTAATTTTATTTACCATTTCTTCTTTTGAAATAAGTTCTTTATTATCTAAATGTCCACATCTTTTTTGATCTATTTGGTCTTCTAAATGAACAGCGGAAATGCCATTATTTTCAAATGTCTCTATAGTTTCTTTGCAAGATTTAAATCCTGTATCTATATCTACTATGGTTGGAAGGTTTGTTACTCTGGCTATTTGATTTGATCTATTACTAACATCCTTAAGCGTCGTTAAACCTATATCAGGATAACCTAAGTCATTAGACATAACTCCACCAGAAACATAAACAGCATCATATCCAATCTCTTCAATAACTTTTGCCGTTAAAGGATTATATGCACCTGGAACTCTCAAAATTTTATTAGATTTTAATTTATTGTCGAGTTCAACTCTTTTTTGTTGTGGATTTTTTTTAACAAAGTGCACTTAAAAAATTCCTTGTTTATTATTTTTTTTTAGATATTTTTTGTCTACGACAATATTTAGTTTATTTAACTGTCCTTTTTTAATTTTTTTTAAACTTTGCACTGTATTAATAAATCTAATACTTTCTTTACGAGAAACAATATTATCAGTTAGAGTTTTAAATTTTTTTATATAATCATTTCTTTTAAATGGTCTTGCTCCATAAGGATGAGCATCTGCTCTTTCAAGCTGTTCAGATATTTTTTTTCCATTCTTCATGGTTATAACAACTCTTGCACCGAAAGATTTATTTTTAGGATTAGGGTCATGATATTTCCTCGTCCATTTTTTATCTTCATGTGTCTTTATACTGTGCCAAATTTTAATGGTGCTTTTTCTGTTAGCTCTGGCTCTAGTATAAGATTTTACATGGTGCCAATCAGCATCTTCAAGAGCTACTGCAAAAATATACATTATAGAATGGTCTAAAGTTTCTCTACTTGCTTTAGGATCCATTTTTTGAGGATCATTTGCACCTGTTCCAATTACATAATGAGTATGATGACTGGTATAAATATCAATTTTTTTAATATTATTTAAATTAGAAATTTTTTTGTTTAATTTTTTTGCAATATCTATCAGTGCTTGCGCTTGGTATTCTGCAGAATATTCTTTTGTGTAAGTTTCAAGTATAGCTTTTTTTTGTTCATTTTTTTTTGGAAGTGGGACATTATATTTTGCATTTTTTCCATCTAAAATTCTTGCAATAACACTATCTTCTCCTTCATAAATAGGACTAGGAGCTCCTTCACCTCTCATTACACGATCAACTGCTTCAATTGCAAGTTTGCCCGCATGCGCTGGAGCGTAAGCTTTCCAACTAGAAATTTCTCCTTTTCTAGATTGTCTCGTGGAAACAGTAACATGCAAAGCTTGTTGTATAGCTTGGTATATAGTTTCAGTATTTAACTTAAGCATTGAACCAATTCCAGCAGCAACACTTGGTCCCAAGTGTGCTATATGATCAATTTTATGTTTGTGAAGACATATTCCTTTTACTAAATTAACTTGGACTTCGTAAGCTGTGATAATTCCTCTAAGTAAATCTAGACCACTCATTTTTAATTTTTGTGCAACAGCTAAAAGAGGAGGAATATTATCTCCAGGGTGACTATAATCAGCGGCTAAAAATGTATCATGAAAATCTAGTTCTCTAACAGCTGTTCCATTAGCCCAAGCCGCCCATTCACAATCAAATTTTATTTTTGAATCAATCCCAAATATTGTTGACCCATCTTTTCTTAAGTGAGATTTTGCCATTTCTCTAGCCGAAATAACTGGTTTTCTATTCAAAGATGCAATAGCAACAGAAGCATTATCGATAATTCTATTAATTGCCATTTCAATGGAGTCGCTATTAAGTTTTGCATTGTCGCTTCCAATTTCTGCAATTTTCCAAGCTAGTTGATTTTTTTTACTTAATTTAATTTTAGAAGGATAAACTTTAACTTTATGATTAATCATACTATCTATATTTTATTAAATTTTAATACCCTAGGATGAAATTTAATCAAGTTTAATGATTTAAGTATTTATTGACTATTTCTTCAATATTTACAAAATCTTTAACTAAATGATTATGATGTATTTCTGATACTTTTTTTTCAGTATATCCATCCTCTAATAGTATAAATGGAATGTCAGCAGCTTTTGCAGATTCAGCATCTGTTTCACTGTCTCCAATCATTATACTTTTTTTTACATCACCTTGCATAATCTCAATTACATTTGTTAAATGTCTTGGATCTGGTTTGCAGTAGTCAAAAGTATCACTACCAGCAACATATTCAAAATAGTCATAAATTTTTAATTTTTTTAACAAATCAATAGATAGATATTCCTGTTTATTGGTGCAAACTCCCATTGAAATATTATTTTTTTTTGACCAATTTAAAAATTCCAAAACTCCATTAACAAGCCTGCTTTCCACCGCTATATTATTTGCATAAAAATCAATAAATTCTTTAACCATCTCTTTTTTGACAACTTGATCACTTACTAAACTAAACTCTTTTTTTGCTTGCCCCCATACTGATCTTCCAATTAATGACGCAGAGCCTTTTCCAACAAGTTTTCTAATATCATCCGTAGATTTTGTTTCATAACCATATTTATTCATAACATGATTATGTGCATTCATTAAATCTGGAGCAGTATCTATAAGTGTTCCATCAAGATCGAATAAAACTGTTAATTTTTGAACCATTAATAAAGTATTATTAAGAAATAATTTGTGAGTTAACGTAAAATAATACCTCAATATAAATAAATATCAAATGAAAGACAAAAAATTAGAAAAATTTCAAAATAAGCTTAGAAATAATTTTATAAAAAAGGGTGTAAAAATGGTTGCACCCGAAACTGTATTTTTTTCAAAAGATACAAAAATTGGAAAAAAAGTAGTTATCGAACCTTATGTGGTAATTTCTAACAATGTAAAAATTGGTAACAACGTAACTATTTCATCTTTTTCTCATTTAGAAGGAGTTAAAATTGATAACAATGTTAAAATTGGTCCTTATGCAAGAATTAGGCCTGGAGCTATTATTAAATCTGGTTCAAAAATTGGTAATTTTGTTGAAGTAAAAAAAAGTATAATTGGAAAAAATTCAAAAGTTAATCATCTTTCTTATATTGGAGATGCAAATGTAGGGAAAAATGTAAATATTGGAGCGGGAACTATTACTTGTAATTATGATGGAGCAAAGAAACATAAAACAAGAATTAAAGATAAAGTATTTATCGGTTCAAACACATCATTAGTTGCTCCAGTTATAATTAATGAGAGCAGTATTGTGGGTGCTGGCTCAGTAATTACAAAAAATGTACAAAAAAAATCGCTTGCTATAGAAAGAAATGAGCAAGTTGAAATAAAAAATTATAGGAAAAAATAAATGTGTGGAATAGTAGGAATTACAAGCAATAAAGAAGTCACTACTAGAATAATCAACTCTTTAAAAAGATTAGAATATAGAGGATACGATTCAGCGGGTATAGCAACTCTTAAAAATGGTTTTATTAATGAAGTTAAATGCGAAGGAAGGGTAGAAGCTTTAGAAAAAAATATTATAAACTCAAATTTACAAGGCGTAATTGGAATAGGCCATGTAAGATGGGCCACACATGGTAAACCTAGCACCATAAATGCACACCCACATTCATCTGAAACGGTATCAGTAGTTCATAATGGTATTATAGAAAATTCAACAATTTTAAAAAAAATATTAGAAAAAAAGGGCTATAGATTTAAATCTCAGACTGACACAGAGGTTATAGCTCATCTTGTAACTGATTATTTAAAAAAAAATAATTTAAAAAATACTATTATTAAGGTTCTAAAAAAACTACATGGCAGTTTCGCATTAGGTATTATATTTAAAAATCATCCAGATTTAATTGTTGGTGCTCGAAGAGGATCGCCATTAGCAGTTGGATATGGTCCAAATGAAAACTACCTGGGATCAGATTCATATGCATTAAAGTCTATGACAAATAAAGTTTCCTATCTTAATGATGGTGAGTTTTGTTTAATTAAAGAAAATGAAGTTGAATTTTTTGATACCAACGGTAACAAAGTAAATAAAAAAATATTAAATTTATCCCAAGATAATCAAGATTATGACAAGGGTGACTATAAACACTTTATGGCAAAAGAAATAGATGAGCAGCCAACAACTATAAAAAATTGTGTTAATGAATATATTGATAAAATTAATAAACAAATAAATATCCATAACTTTCCATGGAAGATTGAACAAATAAAATCGATTGTTTTAATAGGATGTGGAACTGCTTACCATTCATGTTTAGTAGCAAAATATTGGTTCGATGAACATACATCTTTAGATGTATCCATAGATATAGCTTCAGAATTTAGATATCGAAAAATTAAATTTAAAAATGATTGCTTATATATTTTTGTATCCCAATCTGGAGAAACAGCCGATACTTATGCAGCTTTAGATATATGTAAAAAAAATAAAATGATGACATGTTCAATAGTTAATGTTGTTGAAAGTTCAATAGCAAGAGACTCCGATCTAGTTCTACCTATTCATTGTGGTCCAGAAATAGGAGTTGCATCCACAAAAGCTTTCCTTGGTCAAATGTTGGTTTTATATATGCTATGTTTGAAAATATCTTTTGATCAAAAAATAATTATTAAAAAAAATTATCAAGAAAAGATAAAAAATTTACTTGCTTTATCTAATTTATGTAAAAAAACTTTACTAACAGATAGCATAATACAAAAAGCCAGCAAAGCTTTCATCGAGGCAAAAGGTTCAATGTTTTTAGGAAGAGGTTACTCTTTTCCAATTGCTTTAGAGGGAGCTTTAAAATTAAAAGAACTTGCATATGTACATGCCGAAGGATATCCAGCCGGTGAAATGAAACATGGACCCTTAGCATTAATCGAAGAAGGTATGCCAGTTGTTGTTTTGGCCCCAAGAGACAATCATTACAAAAAAACAATTTCAAATATGCAGGAAGTGATTGCAAGAGGTGCTAAAGTTTTGCTAGTAACAAATAAAAGTAAAGACGAAGTTCAATCAGAAAATATTTGGGAAACTATAGAAGTAGAAAATTTAACAGAAGACCTTCTTCCTTTTTTAACAACTATACCTCTTCAAAAATTAGCTTATTATTCTGCTTTGCAAAATGGCAATGACATAGATAAACCAAGAAATTTAGCAAAATCTGTTACAGTTGAATAAAAAATAAACTCTGTTAAAACACTCCCAGGTTGAAATGAAAAAATGGAAAATAAATAGTTGGAGAAATTATCCTGTAAAACATATTCCTAAATATGAGGATGAAAAAGAACTTAATATGGTTCTTGGGAAAATAAAAAATTTTCCTCCATTAGTCTTTGCAGGAGAAACTAGACATTTAAAACAACAACTTGCAGAAGTTGTTGATGGAAAAGCATTTTTACTTCAGGGAGGTGATTGTGCAGAAAGTTTTGTTGAATTTAATCCTGATAATATAAGAGATTATTTTAAAGTAATTTTGCAAATGTCTTTAGTGTTAACTTATTCAGCTTCATTGCCAGTTGTAAAACTTGGAAGAATTGCTGGACAATTTTCTAAACCTAGAAGCGCACCAACGGAAAAACAAGGTGATAAAGAATTACCAAGTTATTTAGGTGATAATATAAATGGTATTGATTTTACAGAAAAATCTAGAATACCTGACCCTAAGAGATTGTTTAAAGCTTATTCTCAATCTGCTTCGACTTTAAATTTAATAAGAGCCTTTTGTCATGGTGGGTTTGCTGATTTACAAAAAGTCCATCTATGGAACACTGGTTATATTAAAAAAAGTCCTCAAGCTAAAAAATTTAAAGAATTAGAGGATAAAATTGCTGATGCTTTAGCTTTTATGGAAGCTTGTGGAATCAATTCAGATTTTAATAGAAGATTAAAAACTGTAAATTTTTGGACATCGCACGAAGCTTTATTACTTCCTTTTGAGGAAAGTATGACTAGAGTAGATTCTACAACTGGGGAATATCACGATACTTCTGCTCACTTAGTTTGGATAGGGGATAGAACAAGACAATTAGATGGTGGTCACGTAGAGTTTTGTAGAGGAATTGAAAACCCTATTGGGATTAAATGTGGGCCCACTTCAAAACCTGATGAAATTGCAAAAATTTGCAATTTAATAAATCCAAAAAATGAAAAAGGTAAAATAGTTTTGATTTCAAGGTTTGGTCATCAAAATGTTGAAAAATTTTTACCTAAATTAATTAGAGGTATTAAAAAAGAAGGTTTGAATGTTATTTGGTCATGCGACCCTATGCATGGTAATACTATTAAATCTACTACTGGATTTAAAACAAGACCATTTAATAATATTTTAAGTGAAGTAAAAAATGTATTTGGCGTTCATCAAAGTGAAGGGTCTTATGCTGGTGGATTACATATAGAAATGACAGGACAAAATGTAACAGAATGTACTGGTGGTACACAAAAAATTTCAGATAAAGATCTATCTAGCAGATATAGAACTCATTGTGACCCAAGATTAAACGCTAATCAGGCGTTAGAATTGGCCTTTTTGATTTCTGATGAGATTAAAAAGAATTCCATTTATGTTAAAAGTGGAATTAAAGCGGCATCTTAAACGTTTATAAATTTAATCCTTTAACATATATTTGAATTATGGAAGTTAATAAAAAAGTTTTGTTTATAAAAGATTGGATATTGAATTACGTTAACTCAATGCCAACAAAAGCTAAATCATTAGTTATAGGCATATCTGGTGGAATAGACTCATCAGTATCAAGTACCTTAAGCGCAATGACAGGCTTAAAAACAATTGCAATTTCAATGCCTATTAAACAAAAAAGTATCCAGCATGATTTAAGTTTAAAGCATCAAGAATGGTTAAAGAAAAATTTTAAAAATGTAAGTGGGTTTACAATTGAATTAGATGACCTGTTTAATACATTTGAAAAAACACTTTCAAACTTTAATAATGAACATGGCATGGCGAATTCTAGAGCTAGATTAAGAATGTCAACACTTTATCAGGTTGCATCAGCAAATAATGGAATAGTAGTTGGAACAGGAAATAAAGTCGAAGATTTTGGTGTTGGATTTTATACAAAATATGGAGATGGAGGAGTAGACATATCACCCATAGCTGATTGTAATAAAACTGAAGTTTGGGAATTAGGAAACGAACTCAATATTTTGAAAGAAATAGTTGAAGCACCACCAACCGACGGTTTATGGGATGATGGCAGAACAGACGAAGGCCAACTTGGACTTTCCTATAAAGAGCTTGAAGAAGCAATGAATAACGAAAACTCAATAAATAGAGATAAATATATTAAAATAAGAAATGCAAACCTGCATAAGATGGATCCCATCCCAGTTTGCAAGATACCTAAGTAATCTTAAGGATTCACAAATCATTAATTAAAGTATATTTCTAGAACAATGGATAAAGATATTTTTTTAACAAATAGCCTTGGCAACCAAAAAGAAAAGTTTAAGCCAATTAATTCAAAAAAAATTGGAATGTATGTGTGTGGTCCAACAGTATATGATAATCCACATATAGGTAATGCGAGACCTTTGATTGTATTTGATATTTTGTTTAAAGTTTTAAAATGTAAATATGGAAACAAAGAAGTTACTTATGTTAGAAATATTACCGATATTGATGACAAAATAATTAAATCATCTTTAGAAAAAAATATATCTATAGGAGATCTTACAAAAAAAATTACTAAAATCTTCCATGAAGATTGTAAGTATTTAAATTGTGAAGTTCCTTCACACGAACCCAAAGCTACTGAAAATATTTCTTTAATGGTTGAAATGATTAGCAAACTTATAAAAAAAGGTAATGCTTACGAAAACAAACAACATGTTTATTTTGATGTAAATAAATTTGAAGATTATGGAAAATTATCAAATAAAAATTTAGATGATTTAATTTCTGGAGCAAGAGTTGAGATATCTGAAAATAAAAAAAACCCCGCAGATTTTGTTTTATGGAAACCATCTTCTGAAACTGAACCTTCATGGGATTCTCCGTGGGGAAAAGGTAGACCTGGTTGGCATCTTGAATGTTCAGTTATGTCTAAAAAATTTTTAGGTGATAAATTTGATATTCATGGAGGAGGAATAGATTTAATTTTCCCTCATCATGAAAATGAAATTGCTCAATCCAGATGTGCAAATGAAAACGAAACTTTTGCAAATTATTGGGTTCACAATGGATTTATAACTATTTCAAGTGAAAAAATGTCGAAATCTCAAGGGAATGTTTTAACTATTGATGATTTAAAAAATAAAGTAAATGGACAAGTCGTAAGACTTGCTTTAATTAGCGCTCATTACAAGCAACCGTTAGATTGGAATGAAAAGCTTTTGTCTGAAAGTCAAAAAACTATTAATAAATGGTATGAAAGTTATACTGATTTAAAAAATAAAGTTTTAATACCACAAGATTATCTTGCTCCATTATATGATGATTTGAATACACCGGGCTATATTGCCAATCTTCATAAATTATTTGAAAAGTCTCAAAAAGGTTCAATAAAGGATAAAGAAATATTTATGTCAGCATGTAATTTTGTCGGTTTGCTAAACGAAGATAAAAATACTTGGGAAAAATTTAAGCAAAGTAATTCAAAAATTTCTAAAGAAGAAATTGAAAATAAAATAGAGGAAAGAAATATCGCTAGGAAAAACAAAGACTATAAAGCTGCTGATGATATTAGAAATGAATTATTAGACAAAGGAGTTTTAATTGAAGACAAAGATGATAAAACCCTGTGGAAATTTAAATGAGCAAAGAAAAAATATACATATTTGATACTACATTGAGAGATGGGGCCCAGACTCAAGGTGTAGATTTTTCAATAGATGATAAATTAAAAGTAGCTAAGGCTTTAGATGATTTGGGAGTTGATTATATAGAAGGAGGCTGGCCAGGAGCCAACCCTACAGATACTGAATTCTTTCAGAAAAAAATTAAACTAAATAACTCTGTGCTAACTTCTTTTGGTATGACCAAAAAATCTGGCCGAAGTGCAGATAATGATCCTGGACTTTCATCTGTACTAAACAGTAATACATCTGCAGTATGTTTGGTTGGTAAATCTTGGGATTTTCACGTTGATGTAGCCTTAGGCATATCAAATGAAGAGAATTTAGAAAATATTTCAGAAAGTGCAAAGCTGTTTGTAAAAGAAAAAAAAGAATTTATGTTCGATGCAGAACATTTTTTTGATGGATTTAAAAATAATAAAGAATATGCACTTTCATGTATAAAATCAGCATACGATAATGGTGCAAGATGGATTGTTCTTTGCGATACTAACGGTGGCACGCTTCCAAATGAAATTTCTGAAATTGTAAGCGAAGTTACAAAAACAGTTCCAGGAAAAAACCTAGGTATCCATGCTCATAATGATACTGGAAATGCTGTAGGCAACTCATTAGCAGCAGTTTTGTCTGGAGTAAGACAAATACAAGGAACAATTAATGGATTAGGTGAAAGATGTGGAAATGCAAATTTAATGTCAATAATTCCAACGTTACATTTAAAACAAACTTATGCAAAAAATTATGAAATAAATGTTAAAAAAGAAAATATTAATAAATTAACTCAATGCTCAAGATTACTTGATGAAATATTAAATAGAAAACCTAATCAACATTTACCTTATGTAGGTGCTGCTGCATTTTCACATAAAGGTGGATTACATGTTTCTGCCGTTCAAAAAGATCCTAAGACTTATGAACACATAGATCCTGAGGATGTAGGAAATGTAAGAAACATTGTTGTTTCAGATCAATCTGGAAAATCAAATATAGTTTCAAGGTTAAATTCTATAGGAATTAACTTTAAACAAGATGATCCAAAAATAAAAAAACTTTTAGAAGAAGTTAAAGATAGAGAATTTATTGGTTACAGCTACGATGGAGCCGACGCATCTTTTGAATTACTAGCTAGGAGAGTTATGGGTGAAATTCCAAGATATATTCTAATTAAAGAATATGATGTTAGTGTTAAAAAGAATAGTTTGGGAGAAATTATATCTTCAGCAAAAGCCCAATTAGAAGTTGATAAGAAATTAATCCTTTGTGAGGGTGAGGGGAATGGTCCTGTCCATGCACTCGATAATGCAATTAGAAACAATGTAGATAAACTTGCAAAGTATTCTCAATATTTAAAAGATTTAAAATTAGTAGATTATAAAGTTAGGATTTTAAATACAGGAACAGAAGCTGTAACAAGGGTTTCAATTGAAAGTACAGATTCCAAAGGTAAAAACTGGTTTACAATAGGAGTGTCGGCAAACATTATTGATGCTTCATTTAAAGCACTTGTTGATAGTTTAGATTACAAACTATTCAAAGACAATGCTCCAGCAAGCATTTGATGTTTAATAATATATCTTTTATTCTACACAAACCTCAGCTATCAGAAAATATAGGCGCATGTGCTAGAGCAATAAAAAACTTTAATTTTGATAAACTTATTTTAGTAGATCCAAAACCAAGCTTTCCAAACGATAAAATAATAGCAACATCTGTTGGAGCAAAAGATGTAATTAAAAAAAGTAAAGTATTTGATAGTTTAGAGCCAGCATTAGGAAAAATTGATTGTTTAATTGCTACTACCTCAAGATTTAGGAATAAAAATATTAAACATATACAGATAAAAGATTTAAAAAAGATAGATTATAAAAAAAAAATAGGTTTTTTGTTTGGTTCAGAGGCTTCAGGATTATCAAATAATGAAATAAGTTATGCTAATTACACCATGCAAATTCCAACAAATTCTAATTTTAAATCATTAAATCTTTCACATAGTCTAATTATTGTTGCTCAAACTGTATTTAATTTGATTAATTTAGACTTGAAAAAATATTCTAAATCCAAAAAAATTACGCTATCTTCAAAAAAACAAGTTCAAGCAATGTTAAATTTATGTATTAAAAATCTTGAAGATCGAAATTTTTTTAAACCTAAAGAAAAAAGAGCAATCATGCTTGAAAATTTAAGAAGTATATTTTATAAAATGGAACTTTCTGAAAAAGAAACTCGCATTTTATCTAGTGTATTTGCAAGTTTATCAAAAAAGGTTGATTGACAAAACATATGTTAAGTTTATAAAGCCCAATATTAAATGACAAAAAGACTAAACTCTAAACATAAAGTAGACAGAAGGTTAAAAGTAAACCTGTGGGGAAGACCAAAAAGTCCATTTAATAGTAGAGCTTATCCTCCAGGTCAGCACGGCCAAACTAAAAGTTCTAAACCTTCTGACTTTGGAATTCAACTTCAAGCAAAACAAAAACTCAAATCATATTATGGGAATATGAATGAGAGACAATTTAGAAATATGTATAAAAAAGCTCTTATGAAGAGAGGTGATTCAGCTGAAAATTTAATTGGATTGCTAGAGAGAAGATTGGATGCTGTAATCTATAGGTCAAAATTATCAAACACAATATTTTCATCAAGGCAATTAATTAACCATGGCCACGTAAGAGTTAATGGAAAAAAAGTAAATATTTCTAGTTATCAAGTTAAAGAAGAAGATAGTATTGAAATAAGAGATAAGTCAAAGCAACTTGCCTTAATAGATATTGCTCTTGCAAATAAAGAGAGAGAAGTCCCAGAATACCTTCAACTTGATGAAAAAAACAAAAAAGTTAAATTTGTAAGAATTCCAAAGTTTGAAGAAGTGCCTTATCCAGTAGTAATGGAGCCAAATCTAGTAATTGAGTATTACTCTAGATAATAAAAATCCATTAAATAATAGTTATCAAAAGTGTTGAATTTACAAAGTTTAAAAAGTTTTGATTTTCATAATTAACCTTATAAGAATTTACAAAATCAATGAAAATTAAAAAACATGTTAGATTTTGTCAGATACAAATATAGTCTTAAAATTATACAAATTTTTTTTTTTATATTATTTTTTTTAACCATTTCTCAAAATATTAAAGCAGCTGACAAATCTTTATCTTTTGATGGTACAGATGATTTTGTAGAAATTTCAAATAATGCTGCACTTAATCCAACTGATGCTTATACAATAGGTGCTTGGTTTAAACATGAGGGTGACAACTGGCATGATCATTATCAATCTATAATTACCTCTAGATCAACAACTACAAGTGCCAGAGGTTATATGATGTACTTAGCACAGGATAATTATAAACTTGAATATTGGAAGGGAACTTCAAGTGGCGGACATTGGGTAAAAAGTAGTAGCAATGAACAAAGTACTTGGAAAGCAAATGGCGAGGGAAGCCCAGGTACACCAGGTTGGCAATATTATATAATCAGATTTAATGGTTCTGATACATTGGATGTATTTCTAAATGGATCAGAAGTGGAAAGTGTAACTACTGAAAAGGTGGTCGATATTCAAAATACAGATAAGCCTACGAGAATAGGTGCTGGCAGAACTGAAAATGCTGCAACTGTCTGGTATCATTTTAAAGGAAAAATTGATGAGGTCGCTGTTTGGGATGAGGCATTAACTGATGCTGAAATTTCTACTCTATATAATTCTGGAGAGACACTTTATGCAAAAGAAAATTACGGGGATTATACATCAAGCAATAATTTAACAGCATATTATACAATGGATAGCGATGATGGAACTGGAACAACATTAACTGATGATGAAGGGAGTAATGATGGAAGTTTTTCGGGCGCACCTTCCTGGAGTGATGATGTTCCGGGTACACTCCCAACATTATCATCTTCTAATCCTTCTGATAATCAAACAGATGTTGCTTACGATACAAATATAGTTTTAACATTTAGTGAAACTGTTAGAGTTGGAACTGGAAATATAGTTTTACATAAAGCAAGCGATGATTCTGTCGTTGAAACTTTTGATGTTACAACTGATGTTAGCGGATCAGAGTCTACTCAAATAACTATTAATCCATCTGCAGATTTAGAAAATGAAGTTGGTTATTATGTTAAAATTGCTTCTACTGCAATTGTTGACTTATCCAATAATGCATATGCTGGTATTAGTGATACAACTACTCTTAATTTTACGACAGGATCTAGATCTACAAATCCACTAGATGATAAAGATGTATTGGGATTAATTGAAACACACACAGAAGCGCCAAAAAAAGTTGTTAGTCACGTAACTACCCCTATATTTAACAGATTAAATTGGATAAGAGGATATGAGTCAGATAAAAATTTGAGTGCGCAAAATATTAAATTTAATTTTTCAAATCCTAAAATTGCAAAGATTGTAGAAATAATTCCGCAATCCATTAATTTTAATCAGACTCCAAAAAGGTCTAATGATGATTGGTTATTTTGGAGCGAAGGAAGTGTCAGTGTCGGAAAAGTGGGTGATACGACAAACTCTTCCTCTAAAGAAGTTAATACAAATGCAGTTACATTAGGATGGGATAAAAAAATTGATGATAAAACAATACATGGATATACAATTACTTACACACAAGATGACGTTGAAGTTGGTAGTTCTGGAACCTCAGTTGATATAGATTCCTACAGTTTTGCAACTTATGCAACATTTCATAAATATGGCAATAGACATTTAGAGGGCATTTTAGGTTTAAGCAAACTAGACCTTAAAAACATAAGAAAAAGTGGAAGCAATACTTTAACCGGAGATAGAGTCGGTAAGCAAATATTTGGCTCAATTCAATACTTAAGCACTTTTGAAAAAAATAAAATTGATATTTCTCCAAATATCAAAGTTGATTTAAGTTATACAACTTTAACAGCGTATAGCGAGACTGGAACTTCACCAATTAAATACGACGAGCAAAGAGTTGAAACAGTTGGATTGTATGGTGGTTTTACTTTTAATAACGAAATTTTAAAAAGTAATTATATTTTGAGACCTTCGGCTGGTTTTGAATTAGGAATTGATTTAAGTCCAAGTTCAGATGTTTCTTTAAATTATGTTTCTGATCCAAATACAAAATATACTAAATCAATTGATCAACATGGTGAAAAAAGTATTAAAGGAAAAATAGGCTTTGATGTACTTCATAACAATGGTTTGTCTTTGATGACTTTTTATGAAAGAAATCAAAGTGAAAACAGTCACAGTGATACATTATATTTTCTTACTGGCTATATTACTTCTAAGGAAGAGGAGTACGCTATGGTATTAAATGATAAAAAAGCATCAATTGAATATAAGAGAAATGTAAATGGTTTTGATATTTCGTTTGATACTGGTTATGATTTATTTAGTGAATATAATGGCTATGATATTAACTTAAAAATTTCAAGTATTTTTTAAATTAGAAAATTATACTTTTTTTTTGAAACTAATATTTTTATTTTCAAGTAGACTAGCTAATTCGCCATTCTCATACATTTCTTTAATTATATCGCAACCACCAATAAATTCATTTTTTACATAAAGTTGAGGGATAGTAGGCCAATCACTGTAAACTTTTATTCCTTCTCTAACGTTTTGGTTTTCTAAAACGTTCACACTTTTAAAATTTAGTTCAAGAATTTTAAATATATTTACCACAGCCATTGAAAATCCGCACTGAGGTGCATCAGGCGTTCCTTTCATAAATAGACAAACATCATTATTTTCTATTTCACTTTTTATTAAATCATTTGTTTGTTGATCCATTTAATTCTCCTTTGTTTTAATTGCTAGTGCGTGCAGTTCATTACCCATTTTACCCTTTAATGAATTATAAACCATTTTATGTTGTTCTATTTTACTTTTACCAGAAAATTGACTTGATGTAACTGTGGCAGAGTAATGATTACCATCGCCAGCTAAATCTTGTATTTCAATAGAAGCATCAGGCATAGCCTCTTTTATCAACTTTTCAATTTCTTTTAAATTCATTGCCATTAGTTATCCATATACTTCTTTAACCAATACTTATGTGCATTTGACAATTCTTCAATAGGTAATTTTATATCATTTTTAAAAATTAGCATTTTTTCGTATACTATGCCCAAATCATCATAGTGAATTGAATTACTTTTCAAAATATCACTTACTTTTTTGATATCAGCCTTTGGAATTTCAATAATATATCTTCCTTGATCTTCACCAAAAAAATATTCATATTTATTTATTAAATCTTTAAAAGGATTGATTTTTATACCTTTGTTACCTTTAATACACATTTTTGAAACAGCAGTTAATATTCCACCTAATGAAATGTCATGGCAAGAAACAATTAGATCTAAATCAATTAATTTTAATAATGTTTCTCCTATATTTTTTTCATTAAATAAATTAACACTCGGAGGAGCTCCTTTTTTTTCATTTAACAATTCTTTAGCAAATACACTTTGATCTAAATGTCCTTCAGTTTTACCTATTACGTAAACAATATTACCTTGTTTTTTAAAATCCATTGTGATCATTTTTTCATAATCTCTAATTAATCCCACACCTCCAATTGCAGGCGTTGGTTTAATTCCTTTGTCATTTGTTTCGTTATAAAAAGACACATTTCCAGAGACAACTGGAAAATCTAAATATTTACTTGCTTCTGTAATTCCTTCAACGCACTCTACAAATTCTCCCATATTTTTTTCTTTTTCTGGATTTCCAAAGTTTAAGCAATTGGTAATTGCAATTGGCTTAGCTCCTACAGAAATTAGATTTCTCCAACTTTCGCAAACAACTTGTTTACCACCAGTAAGTGGATGAGCAAAACAATATGAGGCTGAAGAATCTACTGATGCAGCTACGGCTTTTTTTGAACCATGTACTCTTACTACTCCAGCATCACCACCAGGTTTTTGAATTGTGTCTCCCATAACTGTATGATCGTATTGATCCCATATCCATTTCTTGTCAGAAATATTTGGAAAACTTAAAATTTTTTTTAAACAATCAGATAAATTTAAAGATTTTAAATCATCTTTGTTAAACTTTAATTTCTGAGGAAGTTTTGTTTTTTTCCATTTCCTATCATACAAAGGTGCATTTTCTGCCAATAAATCTATTGGAATTTCTGCAACTTTATTATTATCAAATAATAATTCTATTTTTTTTGAATTAGTCGTTTTACCAATTACTGCAAAATCTAAATTCCACTTATCAAATATTTTTTTTGCATGATTTTCCTTACCTTTTTCTAATACGATTAACATTCTTTCTTGACTTTCTGAAAGCATAATTTCGTAAGGAGTCATTTTTTCTTCTCTACAAGGAACCTTGTTTAAATCTAATTCTATACCAAGCTTTCCTTTTGATGCCATTTCTATACTAGAAGAAGTTAATCCTGCTGCCCCCATGTCTTGAATAGAAATAATTGAATTATCTGACATTAGTTCAAGACACGCTTCTAGTAATAATTTTTCTGTAAATGGATCTCCAACTTGTACAGTTGGTTTTTTTTCTTCAATTTTATCATCAAATGTTGCAGATGCCATGCTGGCACCATGAATTCCATCTCTTCCTGTTTTAGAACCTACATAAATTACTGGTTTATTTATACCTGCTGCTTTTGAATAGAATATTTTATTTTTATTAACTAACCCAAGTGTCATCGCATTTACTAAAATATTTCCATTATAAGACTCATCGAAACTTGTTTGTCCCGCAATTGTTGGAACTCCAATACAATTACCGTATCCTCCAATACCTTTAACTACTCCACGCAATAAATTTTTAGTTTTTTTATGCTGTGGTGAGCCAAAATGAATAGAGTTTAGATTTGCTATAGGTCTTGCACCCATTGTAAAAACATCTCTCATTATTCCCCCAACACCAGTGGCGGCTCCTTGATATGGTTCGATAAAAGAAGGATGATTATGACTTTCGATTTTAAATACGATCGCGTCTTCATCGCCTATATCTATTACACCAGCATTTTCACCTGGTCCCTGAATAACCTGCTTGCCTTTGGTATGTAGTTTTTTAAGATGTTTTCTAGATGATTTATATGAGCAATGTTCATTCCACATTGCTGAGAAAATTCCTAATTCTGTTAAATTGGGTGTTCTTTTTAGTAGTTTACAGATTTTTTCAAATTCTTCTTTTTTTAACCCATGATCAATAGCAACAGTTTCTGTAACTTTCATTATTTAATATTTCCTAAAAGATTTTCAAAAAACAAAGAACCATCATCACCAGAAAGATATTTATCAATCATTCTTTCAGGGTGGGGCATCATTCCTAATACATTTTTATTTTTATTAAAAATACCTGCGATATTTTTTAATGCACCGTTCGGATTATTTTCATCATTTTCTAAGCCTTTTTGATTACAATAAGTAACTGCGACTTGGCTATTATCTTCTAAAGATTTTATTTCATCTTTTGAGCAAAAATAATTTCCTTCATTATGAGCTATGTGAAGCTCTAAAATATCTTTTTTAATATTACTAAAGTATTTATTTTTCTTATCTTTAACTTTTACATAAACATTTTTGCATATGAAATTTAGATATTTATTTTGTTGCAATATACCTGGTAATAAACCAGTTTCTGTTAAAATTTGAAAACCATTGCATATACCAAGAACAAGTCCACCAGATTTAGCAAAGTCTATAACTGATTTTATTATATTTGATTTTGAAGCAATACTTCCACATCTTAAATAATCACCATATGAAAAACCACCTGGCAAAACTATTAAATCACTTTTTGGGATTGATTTATCGTTATGCCATACCATTTGATTTTTAAAACCAAACTTTTTTAGAGCAACATCCATGTCTCTGTCACAATTTGAGCCTGGAAAAATAATTACAGATGATTTCATTAATATTAAACGATTTCGTAATCCTCTATTACTAAATTTGCTAATAGTTTTTTACACATATCGTCAACCAATGTTTTTGCTTTATTTTCATCATTTTCATTAACACTAATTTCAAAAAATTTTCCTTGTCTTACTTCACTTACATTATCAAAATTCATTCCATTTAAAGTTTGTTGAATAGCTTTACCCTGAGGATCTAGCACTCCGTTTTTTAAAGTTACTATTACTTTTATTTTCATTACTTTTTCTTCATTTTAACGGCTTTAGGTTTTGGAAATTTTATAGGTCTAATATTTGTTTGTTCATGAAGAATATCCAATCTTCTTGCTACTTCTTGATATCCTTCAATTAAGTTCCCCAGATCATTTCTGAATATATCTTTATCTAGTTTTTTTTCTGTTGTCGCATCCCAAAGTCTACATGTATCAGGACTTATCTCATCTGCTAATATAATATTATTATCTTGAGTCGACTTTCCAAACTCTAACTTAAAATCAACCAGCTTTATACCAACACCTCTAAACATTCCTTGCAAAAAATCATTTATTCTTTTGCATTGATCATTGATTAATTCTAATTCCATTATATTCATCCAATTAAATGACAAAATGTGTTCACGGCTTACTAAAGGATCGCCTAAATCATCATTTTTTAAGCAATACTCAATTAAAGGATAATCTAAAACTGTACCTTCTTCTATGCCTAGTCTTTTAGTTAATGATCCAGTCGCAATGTTTCTTACAACAAATTCAATAGGAATAATCTCAACACTTTTTACTAGCTGTTCTCTCATATTAATTCTTTTTATGAGATGATTTTTTATTCCTATTTCATTTAAGTTCGAGAGAATATGTTCTGAAATTCTATTATTTAAAATTCCCTTTCCATCGATAGTTGCTTTTTTTTGATTATTAAAAGCTGTTGCATCATCTTTAAAATGTTGAATAACTAAATTCTTTTCAGGAGAAGCAAAAATAATTTTTGCTTTTCCCTCATATAATTTTTTTCCTTTTTTCATTATTTAAAAACTCTATTAAATATTAAATTTACATTTTTAAAATGTGAGGAATAATTAAATATTTTTTTTATTTTTTTAATTTGAATTCTTGATGTAATATTTTTATCATTCATTACAACATCTAAAAGGTTAAGATTATCTGCTATGCATTTTTTAGCATGTGTTTGTATTAATCTGTAAGATTTTTCTCTACTAAGACCTGATTTGGTTAGTTCTAACATTAACTCTTGAGAGAAAATAGTACCTTTAGTAATATTAAGATTATTTAGCATTTTTTTTGGATAAACAATCATTTTATCTAATACATTAGCTAATCTTACTAAAGCAAAATCAATTGTTATATTTGCATCTGGCCCTATATTTCTCTCAACACTTGAATGTGAGATATCTCGTTCATGCCAGAGTGCAATGTTTTCTAATGCAGGGAAAGTATAACTTCTCACCATTCTTGCTAGCCCTGTTAGATTTTCAGTTAAGATTGGGTTTTTCTTATGTGGCATTGCAGACGAACCTTTTTGTTTTTTTGAAAAGAATTCCTGCAATTCATAAACTTCTGTTCTTTGTAAATGCCTGATCTCAGTAGCAACTCTCTCAATTGATCCTGCAATAATTCCTAATACAGAAAAATAATATGCATGTCTATCTCTTGGAATAATTTGTGTTGATATAGGTTCAACTTTTAGTCCAAGTTTTTTTGCAACATGTTTTTCAACTTTTGGGTTTATATTAGCAAATGTGCCAACAGCCCCTGATATTGCACATGTTGATACTTCATCAATTGCACTGATTAATCTTTTCTTGTTTCTTTTAAATTCTTCATAATAAGATGCTAATTTTAAACCAAATGTTATTGGCTCTGCATGAATACCGTGGCTCCTACCAATACATGGGGTGTATTTATATTTTTTAGCTTTTGATTTTAAAACTTTTAATATTTGATCAATATCTTTAACTAAAATCTTACCAGATTGAACTAGCTGAATGTTAAAACTTGTATCTAAAACATCGGATGATGTCATTCCTTGGTGTAAATATCTTGCTTTAATTCCTACTTTTTCTGTTACTGAAGTAAGAAAAGCTATAACGTCGTGTTTTACTTTATCTTCAATAGCATGAATTCTTTTAACATTAATTTTTGCTTTTTTTTTAACAATACTTGCAACTCCTCTTGGAATTTGTCTTATTTTTTCCATTCCCTCAGCTGCAGCTATTTCTACATCAAGCCATATTTTATATTTATTTTCTTCTGACCAGATTTGTGTAAGTTCTTTTCTAGAGTATCTTGATATCATTACTTATATGGAGGCTTTCTGTAATCTTTAACAGATTCTGTAAATATTTCATAAGAATCTTCTGTTATTCCTAATGTGTGCTCAAATTGTGCAGATAAAGATTTATCTTTTGTAACAGCTGTCCATCCATCATTTAAAACCTTAACATCAAATTTTCCAGCATTTATCATTGGTTCAATAGTAAATGTCATACCAGGTTTTAATTCAATGCCTGTATTTTTCTTTCCATAATGCAAAACATTAGGTGCCTCATGAAAAGTATTGCTAATTCCATGACCACAAAAATCTCTTACAACTGAATAACCTTTTTCTTCAACATATGATTGAATCTCAAAACCTATATCACCAAGTTTAACACCAGGCTTTAAAATTTTTATTGCTCTAGTCATTGATTCATAAGTTGCATCAATTAAATTTTTTGCTTTTACAGAAACTTCCCCAACTGCAAACATTCTACTTGTATCACCATAATATTCATTAACTATAGCAGTTACATCGACGTTAACTGCATCCCCTTCATTTAATATTCTTTCTGAAGGTATGCCATGGCACACAACATGATTTAAAGATGTACATAAAGATTTTTTAAATCCTCTGTAATAAAGTGGAGCTGAGTATCCACCATTGTCATTTATAAATTCGAAACTTAGTTGATCAATTTTATCAGTTGATATTCCTGGTTCAATATAATCTGTAAGCATATCTAAAGTTTGAGATGCAAGTTTTCCAGCTACTCTCATTTTTTCAAATTTTTCAGAATAATTAATCATTTATAATTTTAATTTTTT